>DASTTF010000158.1:0-6156 GCA_035760305.1 Nitrososphaera sp. | reverse complement strand
TCTTTCAACGCTTTACGATTGAATTAAAAAGGCATTAAAACTTTATGACAACGATGGCCGCAGGCTACGACCCGGTAAAGTACAAGATAAGCTCGATTCAGAACTGGAACGCCGTCGCGCCCGGCTATCACAGCGACTGGGCCAGCAAGGGCAGGGGCCCTTTCAGGTCGACGGCCGAGCTTGTCAAGGCGGCCGGCATCAGGCCGGCTGACTCTGTGCTCGACGTCGCATGCGGCACCGGCGCGGTGTCGATGCAGGCTGCGCGCCTCCTCGGGCCTTCGGGGACGCTGGTCGGGATCGACTTTTCCAGTGGCGCCCTTGCCATCGCCAGGTCGTCCGTCCCCGCCGGGCACTTTGCCGAGATGGACGCCGAGAACATCGGCCTCGGCATGAGATTCGACAGGATACTGTGCCAGTACGCCCTGATGTTTTTCCCTGACCCGGTTGGCGTTCTCCGCCGGCTCTGGGCGCTTTTGAAAAATGGCGGCAGGCTGGCGGTGGCGGTGCACGGGACGCCGGCAGGGGTGCCGTACTTCAGCACGATAATGGAGCAGGTCGTGCGCCACGTGCCGGACATCCGGCCCGAAGGGACGCCGACCGTCCACCGCTTTGGCAACGCGGCAGATCTGCAGGACGTAATCGCCGGCGCGGGGTTTTCAGGCGTTTCAATCAAAGAATTCATTTTTGACTACGAAGCGGGGACGTTTGGAGAGTACTGGTCAGACTACATGTCCACCACTGCAAACTCAATACGCGCCATGATTGAAGGCAGGGGCCCCGGCGTGGTGTCTGCAATAAGGGCGGAAGCAGAAGAGAAGGCCCGGAAATTCATGGAAAATGGTAGGATACGCTTCCCCTGGCAGGTGCTCGTCGCGACCGCGACGCGTGCGCAAGACTGATTCTGGATCGCAGATTCGTCGGAAGGATCCAGGCTTTTTGCAATTTTGATTTTGATGTCATTTGACTTGCGCGTTTCCATCTTGTAGCATTGATCCAACCCGGACAACGCTTTTAGAGCGGTCAAACATAGCGTTCTGATATGAACAAGAAGCAACTTTTGATACTTGGAGGCGCCGGCCTTGTCGCTTCCGGCATCATTACAATAGCCCTAATCTATCAGGGATTGCCCCAGTCGCCTACCAGCGAGACCGCGGGCGAAACCGGCGAATTCAACCTTGCAGAAATTCATTCAGTCCCGCTCGCAAGGCACGACCACGTATCGCTTTCCATACTGGTGAACGGCCGTCCGGCGGTTGTTCCAGAAGAGATTGGCATGAACCCGCAGCTGTGGCACGACCATTCCCTTGACAGGTACGGGCCGTCGGGCATATCGCCGATGCACACCCACGACACTTCCGGCACGATCCACATCGAGTCAACCGCCGCAAGAGAATTTACCGTAGGCGAGTTTCTGGCGGTGATGGGCATCGACCTTGACACGGTGACGAGGATGACTGTCAACGGCAACGAAGTGGACGGCTTTCGGAACCACGCGATGAACGACCGCGAGGAGATCCAGCTAGAGCTCACTATTACTGGATAGCAGCTTCTTTTCCTTTCTTGACTCGCCGTATATCCACAGCAGGGTAGAGATCGTAAAAGTGGGCACGAGGTCGCCTATCACCGGCACAAACTCGACCATGTTGAGGAGCGTGGAGCGCTTGCTCCTCGTTATAGCAAAGAGGATGCTCGTCACTATGGCGTCAGGAATGTCGCCAATGACCGGCAGGGCGAAAAGAGGCGCTGCCACATAGTCAAGGGCGTCTGCCGCAGCAGAAACCGCGAGCGCGGTGGCGGCTCTCAACTTGAAGGCAGAGTCCAACAGCAATAATTGCACATCATGGCTTATAGATGCAAATCAATCCAGCCAGTGTGGTAAAATAGTCTCCTACTTCAAAAAAAGAAAAGTCTAGACGTTTCGTTTAACATCTTCGACGACATCATCGGCCTTTACCTTTGCCTTGTTCAGAGTCTCAGAACTGGGTTTTCCTTCCGCGTGGTCCTTGGCTGTCTGAGCCTTCGCTTCCATGTCCTGCCCGGCGTTTTTGATTTCCTTCTTTATGTCTGTCATTGCACTATTACTTGTGCAAGCATCGGTTAAGAGCGAACGGGAACATTGAACCCAAAGCCATCTACACTTGATGTTATGAAGGGCCTAACCATCTTTTATGGCGAATATTCCTCAGATAGTAGGATAGATAAACGCCATCCGGACAGTTCTATAAGGACGGTAGGCGTAGTATCAGTGTGTCAAATGAAAATAAAGTAGTAAAATTAACCAAGGATGACTCTACGAAAACCTACGAAGAAACAGCGGTAGAGGTTAGGAAAGAGGGGTCAACCCACATAATGACAAATGAGAAAGAGGAGTTGAAAGTTAAGGCACTACGGGCCGGAGACGCAGTGACCGATCTTGTTGATTCTTCGCTCGACAAGGCTATAGACATGGTAAAAGCCAAGACAAATGCGCTGTTGAAATCGGGGGCTTTTGAGCCCGGATATGCCGCAGAAAGAAAGGATTCGGCGGATATAGGGCGCCGGGCGCCTTGGTCCGCTGGTAACAGGCCTTGCGACCACGTTTGAAGATGCGATTACCGGGATCCGAGATCATCCCTATGAAGAGCAGGTAGAACTACTGACTGGATACAAGAAACTGCTTGAGGAACAAATCCACGTGATCGATTCAAGAAGGCACTTTGTCAGACGAGTCCGTTAGGCGCCTTTCCTCCCTCTTGTCCTGATTCGCAGCCATACCCGAACCCCGCCTACACCGCATTCATCGTGTTAACGAGGAAAAGTTCATTATTTACCTTCACAAAGCTCCCTCAGGTGCGCTTGCTTGACCTTTAGAAAAGTCGGAGCTGTGATACTGCTCGTTTCAAACATGGAGAAGTCGACCAGGTTCTACAGGGATACCCTCGGCATCCCGGTAAAGACAAAGTCAAAGGACTGGACCGAGTTTTTCAACAAGGACACGGTGCTTGCGTTGCACCCTGCAAAGAAAAAGAGCAGGATAAAGACAGGCTCTGGGATGCTCGTGGGCTTTGAAGTGAGCGACCTTGACTCGACCGTGAAAAACCTGAAGGAAAAGAAGGTCAAATTCTTTAAAAAGCCAAAGCAGGAGCCGTTTGGCAAGCACGCGATAATACAGGACCCTGACGGCCACCTGGTGTCGATAGCCGAGATCGATGAAAAGTCTGCGGAAGGCTTTGACCTGCTCGGGCTAATAGGGCGCGAATAGACTATTTTGTCGCAGTGACTAGGTAGACAGAGCCGCCGAGGTCTTTAAAGCGGACTGTTGAAAACTCGCTCATCAGCCTGGCGACCTCTTTCCTTGTCATGAACGTGTAGCCCTGCAGCGCAAAGTCCAGCTGCATTCCCATTACCAGCCTGTTTCCATCACTATCCATATTTGACTCTGGCAGCAGGCCTTCGACGATGGCTATCGTGCCGCCTGATTTTAACGCGCGCCGGCAGTTTGCCACCACCTTTTGCTTGTTTCTTGCGGCATAGAGCGACTCGCCAAGATACACGATGTCGAATTCGTCTTCGAACGCCATCGATTCGCCCGCCTGCTTTATCACCTTGATTGATTTTGCGATCCTGCGCGCCCTTGCCACAGCCTTTTCTGACGGATCTATCCCCACGAAACTCGACCTCGGATATTCGCGGTGCACCTTGGCAAGCAGGCCGCCGGTGCCGCAGCCGACGTCGAGCAGCCTGCACCCCCCTGACAGCAAACTGTGCAGCTTTTTGTCGCGCCTGACCGCTGCAAGGAACGCATAGTGGTCCCAGTCCGTCGCCTGCTCTATCGCGCCAAAGGTCGACGACATTTCTCGCGTCCTGCCCGACCTGAACAGGCCTTCAAAGGCGCCGTACTCTAGGCTCCTCAGCGCCAGGTACGAGAGCTGGCCGCCTAGGTAGTCCGGGTTTTTCCTGTCAAGAAGGATCGCCTCCATTCCCGGCTTTAGATAAATCCTGCCCTTCCTTTCGCCGACGAGCCCGTACGAAACTGCGGCAGAGCACCACGCCCTCACCGCCGGCGGGTGCATCTTTGACGCAGAAATCAGCCGGCTCGTGGGCACCGGGCCGCGGGCGAGCCTTTCAAGCAGGCCAGTCTGCCTCCCCACGTGGGCCAGCCAGACTCCGTAAAACCCGACAGAGTAACCCCACAGCCTCGCAAAGTCGGCCGAGCGCGCCTTCAACCGCGGCAGGTCGGACCGCGCCATTCTTAAATCATTGCACAGGGACTTTTTTGCCCGGGTTCATCGTAAAGCCGGGGTCAAACAGCCTCTTTACCTTGGAGAAAAGATCCGTGATCTGCCTGCCGTACATCATTTCGATATAGCCCACCCTTGCGAGCCCGTCGCCGTGCTCGCCTGTGATGGTGCCACCGCTTTTTATCACCCTGGCAAAAACGCTTGCGGCAATCCTCTCCATCAGCTCGACCTGCGGTTTTGAATCAAGGTCTATGACAGGCCGGGTGTGCATGTTGCCGTCCCCAACGTGGCCAAACATCACATAGTCCAGCTTGTTTTCGCGGTACGTCTGCAACAAGCCGGACGCGTGATCCGCAAGCAGGCCGGGCCGGACCACGGTGTCTTCAATGAGCCCCACCGGTTTTCTGCTGCCCACTGTCATCTTCATGATGCTGTTCAGCGCGCCCTTCCTTGCCTGCCAGATCCGGTTTATGCTCTGCTCGTCGGCAGCGTATTCGACCACGGAGCACCTGCCGGCGAGCCCTTGCCTGCATAGCGCCATGCGGCCTTCCACCCCGCGGCTGCCGTCTCCGGCAAACTCTACAAACAGCAGGCAGCCCCTCGCACCGCCTTCCACCGACATCTTGCCGCCGGACACTATTGTGTGATCCATCATCTCAAGGGCGGCAGGCGAGAACTTCAGTATCGCAGGGACCGCCGAAACGGCGTCCAGGAGGTCTTCAAAGCCCAGGACCAGCATGCAGCGATAGGCAGGGACATCAAGGATTCGCATCCTTGCAGACGTCACGATCCCGAGCGTCCCTTCCGAGGCGGCAAAGACCTTGTGCGGCTGGAACCCGCCTTCCGCGATTACGGCGTCGAGGCGGTAGCCGCACGAGTTCTTGTTCACCTTCGGGTACCCGTTCTTTATGACGCCGGCAAAGGGCGCCAGCAGTCCATGCAGTTTTTCCATCCTGGCGTCAAACCTTTCTGCGCTTGCAAACCCCGCCGCACCGTCAGGATACACTACGTCAACTTTTTCCACAAAGTCGATGGTGTTACCGTAGCCCAAACAGTGTATGCCGCTGGAGTTGTCCGCTATCATGCCTCCGACGGTGCAGTAGTTGCTGCTTGCAGGGTCGGGCGGGAGGAACTTGTTCCTCTTTTTCAGCTCCCGATCAAGCACTCCTTTCACTATGCCGGGCTGGACCACCGCGTGATCATTTTCAATTTCCATTATCCTGTTCATGTGCTTTGTAAAGTCCAGAACTATCCCGCCGTCCGACAGCGACTGGCCGAGGAGGCCGGTCCCCGCGCCCCGGGCAGTCACCGGAATTTTATTTGCAAAGCTGTATTCGCACACCTGCCGCACGTCTTGATCGTCTGCCGGGTACGCGACTGCCGCAGGCGCAATTTCATAGTGGCTCGCGTCGACAGAGTAGACCTGCCTGCTCCAGCTGTCGTCCAGGATTTCTCCCTTTGCAATGCGGAGCAGGTCGCCGGCTATACGCAACACCAGGGAATAACCGCACGCATATAACGAATTTGCCCGGGCGCGGAGATCGGTAATCTGATTCCGGATTAATCTACTATTAAATAGCATAGCCATTATATTATAGTATAATCCACGTAGAGGGGATGGCTCAGACCGACGTTCAGAAATGCCCAGTCTGCTCTGGCAGGGGTGCCATAGAAATCACCGATTCTGATTGCCCTTTTTGCAACGGCACGGGCGAATATTCAAAAGCCGCTGAAAGTTATATGAAGTCCCACATTTGCCAGTGCGTGTTCCTCGACAGGAAGAACTGTCCGCTCTGCGGCAAGAAATGCCACCATAGCACGCCAAACCGCCCGCGCATCCTGATCTCGCCGATGTAAGGTTTAATAGCAATCTTCCCTTATTTTCAACCGTTGGAGACAGCAGCCAAGGCGAGCGAAAATGCAGCGGCCGCATGCG
>DASTTF010000157.1:0-10523 GCA_035760305.1 Nitrososphaera sp. | reverse complement strand
GTGCGAATCCCTTAATACCCCTTTTTGGCTAGAGCACTTGTCATGCTAGGCATCTACCCAGTGGGCGGCAAATTCGGCAGGTACGGGGGCAAGTACATACCGGAGACGCTGGCACCTGCGGTCGAGGAGCTGGAATCTGCCTACGAAAAGTACAAGAACGATCCTGACTTTCAAAAAGAACTGTCATATTATTTGACTGAATACGCTGGCAGGCCGACGCCGCTCTACTTTGCAAAGAACCTGACAGAGCACGCTGGCGGAGCCAAGATCTACCTGAAACGCGAAGACCTCTTGCACGGGGGCGCCCATAAGACAAACAACACGCTAGGTCAGGCGCTCCTGGCAAAAAGGATGGGCAAAAAGCGGATAATCGCCGAGACCGGCGCCGGCCAGCACGGGGTCGGCACCGCGCTTGCGTGCGCGGCGCTCGGGCTCCCCGCCGAAGTCTACATGGGGGCGAAGGACGTCGAACGGCAAAAGCTGAACGTTTTCCGGATGCAACTCTTGGGTGCAAAGGTGCACCCTGTCCAGTCGGGCAGCAAGACGCTCAAGGACGCGATCAACGAAGCGATCCGCGACTGGATCGCCAACGTGAAAACTACCTACTACCTCATCGGCTCGGTAGTGGGCCCGCACCCGTACCCGATGATGGTGAGGGATTTCCAGAGCGTCATAGGTCACGAAATAAGGCAGCAGATGCAAGAGCTGGAAGGCAGGCTGCCTGACGCGGTGGTGGCGTGCGTGGGCGGCGGCAGCAACGCGATGGGCTCGTTCTACCCGTTCATTGACGACACACGCGTCGCGCTGTGCGGCGTGGAGGCGGGCGGCGAAGGGATAAAGACGGGCCGGCACTCGGCCACGCTTGCGGCCGGCTCTGAAGGCGTGCTGCACGGCATGTTCACCTACCTGCTGCAGGACGAATGCGGGCAGGTGATAGAGACCCACAGCATATCCGCTGGCCTTGACTACCCCGGCGTCGGGCCAGAGCACGCGATGCTAAAGGACGCAAAGCGCGCAAAGTATGCAGCATCCACGGACGACGAAGCGGTGCAGGGCTTTCTCACGCTTTCAAGGCTTGAAGGGATAATCCCTGCGCTAGAGCCGTCGCACGCGATTTCTTATGCGATGAAACTTGCAAGGGAAATGGACAGGGACGACGTCATCGTAGTCACGCTTTCGGGGCGGGGCGACAAGGACGTGCAGGTCGTGCAGGACTACCTTGATCGCAACAGCGGGAAAAAGAAAAAGTATGCCAAATAGAATCGCTGAAAAATTCGGCGAGCTGGCGGGTAGAGGCGAGTGCGCCCTTGTCTGCTACGTCGTCGCAGGCTACCCTGACGCCAAGACTTCGCAGCAGGTGATCGACGCACTGGTAAAGGGCGGCGCCGACATCATTGAAATCGGCATCCCGTTTTCAGACCCTATAGCCGACGGGCCGACGATCCAGGCCGCGTCAAACAGCGCACTAAAGGGCGGCGCCACGCCGGAAAAGGCACTGCAGCTTGCAAAAAGCGTCAGGAAAAAACACCCAGAGCTACCGCTGCTCGCAATGACCTATTCTAACATTCTAGTCCGGCCCGGCATGGAAAAATTCATGTTGCAGGCCAAGACCTATGGGGTTGACGGCTTTATCCTGCCAGACATGCCCGTAGAAGAGGCAGGAGCGTATCTGGCAGCGGCCTCAAAGCTCGGCCTTGCGACCGTGTTTCTTGCCTCGCCTAACACCCCACAGGGGAGGCTCGGGAAAATAATTGACAGCAGTTCCGGCTTTCTGTACCTGGTCTCAGTCTACGGCATAACCGGCGCCCGCAAGTCGTTTGAATACTACACTCTGAACGCGATCAAGAACGTCAAGCGCTCTGCAATCGGCAGAGTGCCCGTGGCGGTCGGCTTTGGCATAAGCACGCCGGCGCACGCCAAGTTCATGATAGGGGCCGGCGCAGACGCGGTCATTGTCGGCAGCGCGATCATTGACAGGATGGCGAAATCGCCCGGCAAAAAGATGCTGTCGGGCTTGACGGAATTTGCCAGGTCGATGAAAAGAGCCTGCAAAAAATAGACGGACACTGATTCCTGATTTTTAAAGTTGCACTGCGTTACAACCGGAAGTCCTCTTTGAGCAGGTCTTATCGAAGATTGATCCTATCTGTTCTTATTTGATGTTTTGAAGTGATGATCAAATGAGTCTCCTGATCGAAGAAGAGCAAAAAGAGGAAGGAGTGCCGGTGTGTGGCGCAAACCTGTCGTCACCAGTAGTCGACACAGCATACTACATCGATGAAGTCCACTACAGAATAGGAAACAGGATGTACATTGAGAATGCAGACTAGAAAAAACGCGCAGGTCCCAGACATCGACGAAGAACGTGACCTAGAGCTCGAGAATATACTGGGGAATCTGATGATAGCACAGTACCAGGTGGACAAGCTGCGCTCCAGGCTGGGCGAAAGGGTCGGAGGGTACGGCTCCGCCAGCAACAAAAAGGCGTCAGCGCACATTTTCAAGCACAACGACAAGTGGTACAAGGTAACGCTTCGGGTTGACGAGATGGCAATAAGCCAGCGCGACATTTCCGAAGACGTAAAATAGTATGCGGTAATTAACGCACCACTTTTTTTCTTATTCCTGCGTGACGATGCCCGAGCTGTCCCTTGCAAAGAGCATGTTGTTCAGCGTGACTTGGAATTTCGTGCCCCTGTGCTCGACAACGACTTCGATGTCGTCGAGCGAATCCGAGACCTCTGCCCCTCCGAACTTTTTTATCACGACGTGGATCGACTCGTGAGATACCAGAGCCTCCATGAACGGCTCGATGTGTTGAAAACTGCCGGTGCCGGCCTTGGCGTCCTGAGCCGACTGGATTATCAGCATGGTCTGCTTGTGGTAGGTAAAGTACGCCGGCGACTCGTCTATTGAGCATGCCAGCGCAAAATCGTTAATCATGAATGATCAGTATGGGTGGAATGAAAAATTAATCCTTTTCACCGTAAAGCAGCTTCAGCTCTTCAAAGCTCAGTTTCGACCCCGCTTCCAGCTTTTTCCTCGCCTCTTCCTTTACCTTGAATAGCGCGTCGCTCGGCAGGCCGTAGCCGTACTCTTCGCGCTGCTTTTTCCTCATCTCTGACATCGCGTCCAGCCGCGCGTTTATGGCGTCAAACTGCTTTGCGATGTCGTCGTACTTGCCCAGGTGCGCGTCGCGCTCGGGCGCCAGCTTTCTCTTTGCGTCGTACAGCTTGTCCAGCTCGCCGTTTATTTCAGACAGTTTCGCCCTTAGCGAATCGCGCTCTTCATCAAGATGCCCTATGGCGCTGCCAATTCCTGCAGATTCTTGCGTCAGCTGCGAGAGCTGCTCCTTTATCGTGCGGGTGGCCTTGACGGCCTCCATCTTCATCGACGCCTCCTTTACCCTCGACATGATCTCGTTCTTTTCGCGCTCGCTCCTGTAATCCTTGGCGTCAATGAGCGCCTGGTTCTTTTGCACCGTGGCCTGCAGGTCTTCTTCCTTTTCAGATGGGAGCCTTGCCTCCATCATTGAGAGAAAGTTCTTTGACTGGGAGATCTTTTCGCTCACCGCCAATAGCTCGGCGTTATGCTTTTCGACCTCCGGGCGTATCTGCTTCAGCCTCTCGGTGTGGGCGTCAAGCGCGCTTCTCTGCTCCCTGATGCTGTCGGTTATGGAGCGGAACTGGTTCCTGTCGATCTCGACGATCCTGTCCGTCAGCTCCTTCAGCTCGCCGGCCAGCCTGCGCTTCAGGGCAACCAGTTCGTCCCACCCAAGCGACTTCAAATCCGTGGTGTCTGCAGACAACGCAGTATGGCTAAAAATAAAATGATATAAAAATTTAACAATCGCGTAAATGTGCGAACGGCCGTATGAAAACCGCCACCCGCCTACCGTGACGCCTGCGGAAGTCGCATATGCGAGGCGGATTTCCCTTCGTGACGGATGCCGATTTCTAGACATGCCGGCGCACCGAGCTGCAACGATTTCCACCATCCAGATGCGGCGGGGCGAAGCTTTTGCTTGAATTCGCCCTGAAAATTGGTCTGTTTCCCTTCGTGGACGCACGATTTTTCATTTTGAGCCGCGAATTTCCCCAAGTTTGGACCAATTTTCCGCCCGATCAGCGCAAAACAGGCATGCTCAGAGCTATTCTTATATCCAAGCGCGCAAGACCTACGCTTGTTGGCAACCGTAGGATATTGCGTAAAATGTAAAGCAAAGAGGGAAATGAAGGGAGAAAAGCAGATAACCATGAAGAACGGCCGTCCGGCTACAACTGGAACATGCACGGTCTGCGGGACCAAGATGTTCAGGATCGGCGGTGGCGGAGGCGTCAAGGCCAAGGCCAAAAAGGCTACTGCCAAGAAAAAGTCGAAGGGAAAGAAGAAAAAGTAAAACTACCGCGGGGTCTAGGTCGACTCCTAGGCACCTTTTTTTATGTTTTCCAAATTTTTGTCGCATACCCCCTCCCCCCGCAGTGCATCACTCATTATATACTTGCTTTAAAAAATATAGGACATAATGGCTAATTCGTCAAAAAATATGGCAGAATTGGAAATCGAAGATATTGAAGGAGTCGGGCCGACCACAGCCCGCAAGATGAAGGAAGCAGGCATTAGTTCGGTGATGGAGCTGGCCACAGCGGTGGCAGACGAGCTCGCTACAGACCTTGGCGGCTCGAAGGACACGGCAGCCACCTTTATCATGGCGGCCCAAAAGCTGCTGAGAGAGAGCGGCGTGCTCGACAACGAGTTCACCACCGCAGACGTCGAGCTTGAAAAGAGAAAGTCCCTGCTGCGCTGCAGCACGGGGGCAAAAGCCCTTGACGAGCTCTTGCTCGGAGGCATAGAGACGCAGGCGATTACCGAGTTTTACGGAGAGTTTGGAAGCGGCAAGTCGCAGATATGCCACACGCTGTGCGTCACCGCCCAGCAGCCGGTGGAACAGGCCGGGCTTGGCGGCGGCATAATACTCATCGACACTGAAGGGACGTTCAGGCCTGAAAGGGTCGACCAGATAGCAAGGGCCAGGGGACTGGACCCGGACGAAGTCCTGAAAGGGGTAGCGATATGCAAGGCGTACAACAGTAGCCACCTCGAGCTGATAGTAAAGTCGATGGGCAAATACATCGACGACTTTAAGGCCAAGATGATAATAATCGACAGCATCATCTCGCTCCACCGCGCAGAGTTTGCCGGCAGGGGGACGCTCGCAGACAGGCAGCAGCGCCTCAACGGCATAATGCACAAGCTGGTGAGGATCGCCGAGATCTACAACGTCGCAGTCATTGTCACGAACCAGGTCCAGACAACGCCAGACACGTTCTTTGGCGATCCGACAAAGCCTGCAGGCGGAAACGTAATCGGTCACGCGTCGACGTACAGGATATACCTGCGCAAGGCTGGAAACGACAGGATCGCCAAGATAGTCGACAGCCCGTACCACCCGTACTCTGACGTCCGGTTCACCGTGAACGAAAAGGGCGTCGACGACACCGATGCAGACGCGCCGAAAAAGAGGTCGGCAAAGGAAAAGGGCGACGACTAGGTCAGAGAAACTTTTTCTCTGCCTCTCTTAATTTTTCAAGGTTGCCGCAGTATTTTATCAGCTGCGACAGCCGATCCTGCGCTTTTCCGCTTTTTATCGCGTCCCTTGCAATTTCAACCCCGTCCTTGAAATCCTGCGCGATCTTGCCCACCACCAGCGCGGCCGCCGCGTTGAGGACCACGATGTCCTGCTTTTCCCTCGCGGCCTTGCCGTGAATCGACTGCAGCGTGTTCCTGATGGACTCTTCCCTCGAGTTCACCACCAGCTGCTCTGGCTTGGCCACCTGCATGCCCAGAGCCCGCGGGTGGAGGCGTATCCTCTTTGTCTGCCGGTCGCAGGACACCCACAGGACGTCGTTTTCGCATGTGTTTGAGAGCTCGTCGAAACCGTCGTGCGCGTGGACTATCATTGCTTCGTTGACGTATCCCTGGCACGCCTGCGAAAAGACTTCGAGAAGCGCCGGCTCAAAGACTCCGATCACTTGGCCGGAAATGTTGGTGCAGGGATTGCTCAGCGGCCCGACCATGTTAAACACCGTCCGGATTCCGACCGCCTTTCTTGCGCTTGCGACGTGCTTCATCGACGGGTGGAAGAGCGGCGCAAACAGAAACCCGATCCCGACGTTTTCAATGCATGACTGCACTTTTGCCGGCGGGGCGTTCAGGTCCAGTCCGACGTGCTCTAAAAAGTCCGCGCTTCCGCAGACGCCGGACACCGACCTGTTGCCGTGTTTCGCTACCTTGGCGCCGGCTGCTGACGCCACTATTGCCGCGGCGGTGCTGATGTTAAAGGACCTGATCGAGTCGCCGCCCGTGCCGCAGGTGTCGATCAGCGGCCCCTGGACGTCGGGGGTTATCCTCGTCGCGTGCTTTCTCAGCGAAAGCAGGATCGACCTCAACTCCTCGGCCGTCTCGCCCTTCATTGCCAGTGCGACGAGGAAAGCCGCAATGGCCGAGTCAGACACGTTGCCGGCGAGAATCGCGTCGAGCGCTTGGGAAATTTCACTATCTGACAGGTTTGTCCTTGAGGCCAGCTTCCTAATTGCGGGCCGCAGGTCAGGCTGCGCGCTCATCTTTTCACCATTGAAATAAAGTTCTGGAGCATCCTGCGCCCCTCGCCGGTGAGGACCGACTCGGGGTGGAACTGGACTCCTTCAATAGGATACTGTTTGTGCTTGATGCCCATTATCTCGCCGTCGTCAAGCGCTTTTGCGGTGACTTCAAGGCATTCGGGGATCGAGTCTTGCTCTGCAACAAGCGAGTGGTAGCGGGTCGCTTTGAACGGGTTTGCAACGTTCTCAAAGAGCCTGTCCTTAGTGTATTCTATCGGGCTCGTCTTGCCGTGCCTGACCTTCTTTGCATTTATCACCTTGCCTCCAAAGGCATGCACTATTCCCTGATGCCCGAGGCAGACGCCAAGTATCGGTGTTTTTGGTCCAAGCTCCCTGATGACATCAGTGCAGACGCCAAAGTATTTGCGATCGGCAGGGTGACCGGGCCCCGGAGATATCACTATTCCATCCGGGTTCATTTCCTTAACTTGTTCAAGTGTTATCTTGTCGTTTCTCACAACCACCGGTTCTGCACCCAGTTCGCCAAGTATCTGGGCGATGTTGTACACAAACGAGTCATAGTTATCGATTACAAGGATTTTCATTCAAAACCCTCACTTGAGAGTAGATATTCAGCTAGAACGCGCCGGCTGGTGCCAAAAGTGACCGCCTCTTTGCATTGCTCTCCACATTTTACATGCCTTTTCCGTATTTAAGTTTAGTGCGCTTCCGCGGAAAAATACAGTTGAAAATTTAGGAATCTATATAATCCAAGGAAACCATTGACAACTTGTTCATCACGAGTGAATGATTTTGGTTAAAGTCTTCATAAACGGCTACGGAAACATTGGCCGGCGCCTCGCAAGCGCGCTGTCAGCCGACAAGGAGATCCAGTTCGTCGGAGTAGCGAAATACACCGTGGACGACAAGGTCAAGGAGGCGCTCGACAACCGCTACAACGTATTTGTGCCAAAGGGCATGATCCAGGCCTTCAAGGACAAGGGCTACGACGTGGCAGGCTCTGTCGAAGAAGCGGTGAGGCAGAGCGACTTCGTGATAGACGCGGCAAAGGAAGGCGGTGGCTATGACAACAAAAAGAGCCTGTACGAGCCGATGGGCAAGCCGGCGATATTCCAGGGGGGCGAGGAGAGGCACGGCGACCGCGCGGTGGCAGACATGATCCACAATTCGCGGGTAAACTACTCCAAGGCCGCGGGCAGGACCTACGTCATACAGGGCAGCTGCAACGTCTCAGGCATGGGGAGGGTGATGCAGCCGCTGATCGAAAAGTTTGGCAGCCGCATAAAACGCTACGATGTCCAGCTTATAAGGAGGTGGGCAGACCTCGAGGACACCAAGCCAGTCAAGGACTCGATAGAGTGGGACAGGAACCCGCACCACCAGGACGACGTCAAGGACTTTATCCCCTCTGCAAACCTTTACGTCGACGCCTTCAAGGTGCCATCGAGAATGATGCACCTGCACCAGATGTTCATCCGCTTTGATCGCGCGCCGGCCAAGGACGAAATATTGGAGTGCTTCCGAAACGAATTCGGTGTCGCGATAATCAGCTCTGCAAAGGGCACGGGCGACGTAAGGAAGAAGGCGCTGGAGTTGGGCTTTGCGCACGGCGACACCAACATGGTACACATACACCAGGACATCCTGCGGGTGCAGGACGACACGGTCAAGATCGGCTATTCGGACGACCAGACCGGCATGGTGATACCGGAGAACCACATGCTGCTGCAGTCGATGGCGTTCAAGCGCTCGCGGGAAGAAGCGCTCAAGAGATCGGACAGCCTTTTCCAGATGAGCAAGAATCGCAAGGTACTGGAAGAGGAATTCAAGTAACCGCGCAGGATTTTGCTATCCTTTTATGCGCCGAATAATAGGCCAATATCAATAGCCCGATTGCAAGCAGGCGCAGCGGGAGCTGGTAGTTTGACAGGAACGTAGATGCTGCCACCCCGGCGGTGCCAAAAGTGGCCGCAAGGTAAAAGCCGACTGAAGAGCAGCCCGCGCAAATGCTCGACACCGTACCAAGAGTCGATCCTGAAAGAAACGGCGCCTTGCCGCCCTTTGCCCTCAGGTTCCTGAACATGTACACGTTCATGCTGACGACGACTCCGACGAGCGCGGCTGTGACGTGCGACAGGGCAAAGCCTGGGAGCGCGTCGGCCGGTATCGGGTAGTAAAAGTTGAGCGGTGAGAGGAGGATCAGACCGTCAAGGACGTTGAATATCGTCCAGAACGCGGCGGCGACTGCGGCGGCCAGCGCCGCGTAGGACTTGTTCGAGAATACCATCCTTGCCGCGCCTGCAGCCATTTCAAGCAGATAACAGGCAGCACTCCTATTATTCCTTCAGGTAGTGATGGAAGAATTCAAATAGTCTTTTGAGCCATAGTAGGCTGCTTGGCACAGCTACAATCGAGAAAGGAATGCGCCCTCTGCGGCACCACGCTCCCTGTCGGAAGCGAGGTCAGCATCTGCAACGAGTGCATGAAGTGTGCGGACTGCTGCGTCGGCCTTGAGAAACTGAAAGAGTAATTATCTGGTTGTCACGGATGCGCGTGCGCGTTTCGTTTTCCAACTAATTCGTTCTTTTAAGCCGGCCATGCAACAAGTATAAAAGAATTAAATTTTTACGCTATTTCTGGACTGGAAACGCGCATGTGTATGACAATTATTCAACCAGCTTTAGCGTGTCAGTTATCGTCACTATACCAATGACGTTGCCCTTCTCGCTCACCAGTATGCACTTTGCAAACCTCACGAGCGGGATCAGGGCCTTTGCAGGGGTCGAGACGTCCACCAGCGGGGGGGGCGGCTCCATCACTTGGGAGACGTGCATGTTCCGTAGGTCCTTCTCGTCCTTTTCGACCATCACCTTGGCAAGGTTGTCTTCTGTCAGTATGCCCACGACCCGCGAGGACTCAAAGACCGGGATCTGGCTGATCGAGTTGTCGCGCATGACGTCTATGGCCTTGTGAAGCCGCTCGTCTCTTTGCACCGCTATCAGGCGGCGGCTGCAGATGTCGCCGGCCTTCATCGAAGTGCGGCCTTCAAGCGAGCTCAGGATTTCAAAGATCTTCCTTGCGGTTTCGTAGCTCGGCTTGCACCTTCCTGACTCTATCTGGTTTATCATCGACGTGCTGACCCCTGTCATGCCGGCCAGCTTTCTCTGGGTTATCCCGAGCCTTATCCTGGCCTGCTTGATGTATTCGAGCCTTGGCAGCATGCGACCTCTACATTCTCAGCTCCGGCACTTATAAGCTTGGAATGCCGCATGAGTTTGATAGCCTTATATTATGTGCGAGCGAATTTTTTCTTGTTACAGTACGCATGGCAAACAACGGGGAAAAGTGGGATTCGGTAAAGAGGTACAAGCTGACCAAGATGATAAACGAACTGTCAAGTATATCCGGCCACGGCACCGAGCTTGTCACCGTCTACATCCCGCCCCGCAGGCCGCTATTTGACGTCATTTCGCAGCTGCGCAACGAGTCCGGCACCGCGTCGAACATAAAGTCGGACCTTACCAGGACCCACGTGCAGGACGCGCTCAGCAGGACCGTAGAGCATCTGAAACTTTTCAAGGAAACGCCGGAGAACGGCCTTGTGATCTTTTGCGGGGCGATCCCAAACGACAAGGGGATCGGCAAGGAAAAGATCGAGATATTTCCTGTCATGCCGCCCAAGCCGATCCAGATCAGCCTGTATCGGTGCGACGACCACTTTTGGACGGACCATCTGAAGGAGATGATGAAGGACGATAAGGTGATAGGCATACTGGCAATAGACACGCAGGAGGTCGGCATCGGGATATTGACAGGTGACCGGTGGGAGGCGGTCGACTCGCTAACCTCTGGCGTGGCCGGCAAGCACCGGCAGGGCGGCCAGTCGGCAAGGAGGTTTGA
>DASTTF010000156.1:0-5256 GCA_035760305.1 Nitrososphaera sp. | reverse complement strand
CCATTGCCAGTGCTGTAAATAATATCACCAAAGTTTTCTTGATCTTTTTTGCCACTTGAACTACGAGAATTTTTTATTAGATAAAAGTTTGCGTAGATCTGTATGGTGGGCGTATAAAAAAGAACTAGAAGATTTAGCAGCCAGCTGGCTGCTATTTCCTTGTAATCAGCCTAGTGCCTTTAGCCTGTCCATTGCGACCGACGTGGCTTCCGGGTTTGTTTTCACGCCGAGCATGTTCATCGCGGAAGCGATCGACGAGATCGTCCTCATGACGTGGTAGCGGCCGACTTCGCCCATCGAGCCCACCCTGAACACCTTGCCCTTCAGGTCGCCAAAGCCGCCGGCGATCAGCACCCTGAACTCGCTTGACAAGAGCCCGCGGAATTTCTTGTCGTCCATTCCCGGCAAATAGTTGAGTGCGATGATCATGTTGCTCCTTGCGTCCGGCTTTGCAAATGGGGTGAAGCCGAGCGCGCTCAGGCCGGCGTAGAACGCCTCTGCGCACACCTTGTGGCGCCTTATCCTGTTGTCCATTCCTTCTTCAAGCACCATGTCCAGCGCTTCTCTGAACGCGTAGTAGAGCGGCAGCGCCGGCGTGAAAGGAGTCTCAAAGTGCTCTTCGTAGTACTTGAAGTAGCGCTTCAGGTTCAGGTACTGCGTCGGCGGCGGGTTTTCCTGCATGTACTTTTTGGCGCGCTTGCTCACCGACACGGGCGACACGCCCGGCGGCGCCGCAAGGGCTTTCTGCGAAGCAGTGACGCAAATGTCAACGTTCCACTTGTCGACTGGCAGCTCGTCGCCGCCAAGTATCGAAACGGCGTCGGCGATGAAATACGCGCCCTTTCTCGACGCAAGCTCGCCCAGCTTGTCCATGTACCGGATGGTCGTGCCGGTGGACGTTTCGTTGTAAACAGCATAGAGCGCCTTGATGTCCTTGTGCTGCTCAAACGCCTCCTCGAACTTGTCGTAAGGCGGGTTCTCGCCAGGCGGCGCGCTTATCCTGATTGCCTGGCCGCCCCAGCTGTCGATCAAGTCGGCGAGCCTCGTGCTGAACTCGCCGTTGACGGGGATCAGCGCCTTGTCGCCTTTCTTTATCAGGTTGACAACGGACGCTTCGACAGCGCCGGTGCCCGAGGTGGTAAGCAGGATGATGTCGTTTGCAGTCTGGAAGACCTTCTGGGTCTTTTCGACCACCGACTTGTACAATACGCGGAAATCTTCGCTCCTGTGGTTTATCACAGGCGCGAGCATTGCGTTCATGACCCTGTTTGGCACGTTTGTCGGACCGGGGAGCATTACGAGGTATTCCATGATAATCTCAAACAAGCGGGCAACCCCGCCATATTTAAATTAATTTGGAATGCCGGCGCCCGGCGCCCGCGCAACGTTTTATAAAACTGGCAACTGTGGGATTGTTGTCAATGAAGGAGCGCCGTTCCACTATTCTGCGGCATGCAAGAGAAGCAGGCTGCAATGCCGTCGCGGCATTTGAGCCGGAGAACGTGTTCTATTTGACGGGCTTTTGGGGCGAAGCAATCGCCGTCTGCACGGAAAAAGGAACGAAGCTGATCGCGCCAAAGCTGGAATACGGCCGGGCCGAGCAGGCGTCAGTCGACTGCGAAGTGGTCCCGACAGAACGCGGGAGCGAGCTAGTCTCCACGTTTGTGTCGCAGATAAAGGGCAGCAGGGCGTGCACAGACTGCAGCGACTATTCTACAGTCGAGTCGGTCCGCAGGCAGGGCGGCGACGTTTCAGTCAACACAGAGCCGTTCTTCCAGACGCGCAGGATAAAGGACGCGGCCGAAATCAGAGTCATCGCAAAAGCATCTAGAATTTTGGACAAGCTGTACGAAATATGCGAAGGCGAAATCAATGCAGGGCTGTCCGAGCGCGACCTGCAGGCAAAATTGATCTATGAAGCGATGAAGATGGGCGCAAACCCTCCCTCTTACAAGTCGACCCTCAATCCCCTCATTATCGCCGGCGGGCCAAACGGGGCCCTGCCGCATGCGGAAGTCACTGACAGAAAGTTCAGAAAAGGCGACATGATAGTGGTCGACCTTACTCTCAGGCACGCCGGCTATATCGCCGACGCCACGAGGACGTTTGCCCTCGGCTCGGCAACGGCGGAGATGAAAAAGGTGTACGCCATCGTGCAAGAGTCGCAAAAGGCCGGCCTTGACGCGGCAAAGTCAGGCGTGACATGCGGCCAGGTCGACGCGGCGTGCAGGGACCTGATAGCAGATCGCGGCTATGAAAAACTGTTCATACATTCCACCGGGCACGGGATCGGCCTTGACGTGCACGAACCCCCATGGCTCCGGATGAAAAACACCGAAGAGCTAAAGCCCAACATGGCGGTGACCGTCGAGCCGGGGATATACCTTGAAAACAAGTTTGGCGTGCGGACAGAGGACAGCATCATTGTCAATGACGGCAGGCCGCAGGTTCTCAACAGGTTCACAAAAGACCTAGTTATCCTGTGAATTGACAGATCTTGCAATAATTTCCAGCAGCTTTCTCGCTATCGCTGCCTTGCTCTCAAGTGGCAGATGGACGACCTTTTTCTTTTTGTCGACGATAAACACCTGATTCCTGTCAGAGCCGGCCTCCGACCCCTTCCTGCCAAGGTCGTTTGCCACGACAATGTCGGCGCCGGATTCCTGCAGCTTTTTGTGTGCCTTTTCGATCAGGGCAGAGTCAGGGACGCCATAGTCAGCCTTGAACGCGACAAGAAAAGTGCTCTTGCTCTTCTTTTTCACTTCGTCGATTATTTTCTTTGTCGCGACAAGCGGCAATTCCATCTTGCCCACCTTTGTGCCGATTTTCTTGTCAGATCTTTTCGCCGGCGCAAAGTCGGCCACCGCGGCTGCCATTATCGCGACGTCGTATTTTTTCGACGACAGCTCTGAAACGACTGCCCTGTGCATCTCTTCGCTGGTGCTGACACGCATAGCTTTGTCGTCTGCCTGCTCGCTTCCGTGCCCGTAGACTAGCGTGACATTTGCGCCCATCCGCTCCGCCTCACGCGCTATGGCAATGCCCATCTTGCCCGAGCTCGTGTTTGTGATGACTCTTATCGGGTCGATGTGCTCGACCGTGCTCCCTGCAGTCACCAGCACGCGCCTGCCGGCCAGCAGGCCGCCTGACAAAATCGCGATGGCGGCGCCAAGCACTTGGTCTGGCTCTGCTACTTTTGCCTTGCCCTCTTCCATGCTGGGCTCGACAAGCGTGACATGCATCCTCAACCTGTCCACGTTCTGCTGGATGAACTTGTTGTCGTACATTGCTTCGTGCATCGCAGGAGCGATAATTATCGGGATCTTGCTGCCCAGCGCGACGCTCAGCACCGACGTGACTGGCGTGTCGTCGATGCCGGCCGCCATCTTGCCCAGCGTGTTGGCTGTGCACGGGTAGACGATTACCAGGTCTGACATGCCATAGTCGGCGAGCATGACATGCTCCAGGTCGCCCGTCAATTTTGTCACGACGTCGTTGCCGGTGGCCCACTTCATCATTTCCGGGTGGAGGAGCGTCGCCGCAGTCGATTCAGTCATGACTGCGTGCACGTCTGCGCCGTGGCGCATCAATAGCCTAGCAAGGTCGATCGCGCGGTAGGCCGCGACGCTGCCTGTTATGCAGAGCACTATTTTCTTTCCATCGAGCTCGCTACCTTTGCTTCCTGCAATGTCCTTTGACGGGTGGACTCCCCGTTTTGTTTTCATTTCTTCTTCGCCTTCCTGAACCTGTCAAGCTCTTCCGGGCTCATGTGGAACGTGTTTAGCTCTTCCGGGAACCTGCCTGCCTTGACCTCGCGGGTATAGCTTGACACGGCGTCAAATATCGACTTGGAGAGCTCGGCGTACCTCTTCACGAACTTTGGCCTGATGTCTTCGTAGATGCCGAGCATGTCGTGGAGCACCAGCACCTGCCCGTCGCACCCGGCGCCGGAGCCAATGCCTATCGTGGGCACGGACACGCTCTTTGTTATCGCGTCTGCCACCTCGCTTGCGACCATCTCAAGCACCATGCTGAAAACGCCTGCCTTTTCAAGCGCCCTGGCGTCATCGACCAGCTTTGCCGCGGATTCCTTTGTCCTTCCTTGCAGCTTGTAGCCTTCCCAGAGCGACGACGTCTGCGGCTTTAGCCCGATGTGGCCCATGACCGGGATGCCAGCGTCGACAATCGCCTTTATCGTGCCAATGATCTCCGCGCCGCCTTCCAGCTTTACCGCGTCACCGCCTGCCTTGACCAGCTGCACCGCGTTTTCAACTGCGACGCTTGCGTTTGGCTGGTACGAGCCAAAGGGCATGTCGCCCACTATCATGGCGCGCTTTGCCCCCCGTGCCACCGCGCCGCAAAACATCGCCATTTCCGGCATGCCGACCGGCGCCGTGCTAGAGTACCCCAGCACCACCATGCCCGCGCTGTCTCCCACCAGCAGGACGTCGATTCCTGCCCTGTCGCATATCAGCGAAGTGGAATAGTCGTAGGCCGTGAGGACGGAAATCTTTTCCGCACCCTTCATTGCGATAACGTCGTTTACACTGACTTTTTTCCTAGCCTGCATCATGCCTCTCCCCTTATGATCTTTAGCGACTCGCGCAGGTTCTTTTTGTTGTCAAAACCGTGGACGATCTTCTTCAGCGACCTGCCGCCCTTGATTTCGCGCGCCGCTCCAATGATGGCCGGCATCGCCCTCGTGATGTTGTCGACTATTGTAATGTGCGCCGCTTTTGCCGTCCTTGACAGCGGGTTAAGATCGACGGTGATCACCGCCTTGCCCATTTTCACGAGCGCCTCCGTCCTGTCGCCGTCCTCCATCGGCACAAACACCGTGTCGGCGCTGTAGATGCCCTCAGGGTCGACGCGCCTGCGCTCGCTCTGAAGCTCCGGGATCGTCGCAGACGTCCTTGGGCCAACGCCGAGGACGTTCTCTGCGCCGTGCCTTTCCAACTCTGATTTGATCGCCCGCTCGCGTTCCTCAGTCCTGTAAAAGAGGTTGACCTCGATTGCCGCGTCAGTAACTTTTGCAAGCTGGACTATCTCGTTTGGGCACAGCGCGGCGGCGTTGCCGTTCACGGAAATGACCGGCCTCCTTGAGAGCAGGAGCATGGCTGCGGCAGCCCTGGCTGCGCGCTGCGCAGTTTTCGTGGTGCACTCGCCAATGAGGTAGTCGTACGCCTCGCCCCTGCCGTGGGCTATGAGGCCTTCGGCCGCAACGAGGCCGCGCCTGTAGCCGTCGACAAGCGCCTC
>DASTTF010000155.1:0-2849 GCA_035760305.1 Nitrososphaera sp. | reverse complement strand
ATCCTGAAGGACGAAAGCAAGCTGTCGGACATCGTCTTTGAAGCCAAAAAGTCTGGCGCGTTCATGATAGGTGGCGGCATTTCAAAGCACCACACGCTCTGGTGGAACCAGTTCAGGGGCGGGCTCGACTATGCCGTCTATATCACCACGGCGCCGGAATGGGACGGGAGCCTGAGCGGCGCGCTGGTGGCAGAGGCCATATCGTGGGGAAAGGTGACCACGAAGGCGAGGCAGACCACCATCCACGGCGAGGCTACCACGCTCTTGCCGTTCATATACGCAGCCCTTGCCGCCGGAAGGAAAACGTAATCTACGTTTTCCCTGCCGCAGGCACTGAATTGTTCGGCGGCCGAACGAAACCAAAAACGTAGATTACTTAGCAATATTTAAAAAATACTTACTAATTACCTATCTCGACCTCGAATGGGGATGGAATTTTACGGTGATTCGTACAAGGGAAACGACGAGCCGATCTTTGTCGGCATACCGACATTTCTAAAGCTGCCGTGGCTGAGGAACAACGCAGAGCTGAAAAAAGTAAAGCCGGACGTCGCGATCATTGGCGAGCCGTTTGACTTTGGCACGACCATCCGCCCCGGCGCGCGCTACGGGCCAAGGGCCATCCGCGCCGCTTCGACAGTCCCCTCGCCGCCCTACGAGCACTTTAACATCGAGACTGGCGTCGACCCGTTCGGCGTGTTCCGAACGGTAGACTATGGCGACGTTGTTGTTTCGCCTGGCGACGTCGTAGAGTCGCACAGGAGGATGACTGACAAGGTAAAAGAGGTGCTGGACATCGACGGCATCCCCGTTATGCTAGGAGGCGATCACTCTATCACGTTTGCAAACGTCCGCGCATTCGCAAAAAAGCACAAGAACATTGGCATGATCCACATCGACACCCATGCCGACTGCGCCCCGCAGGGCCTCTGCGGCTTCAAGTACGACCACGGCGCGCACATACGCCGGATCATGGAGCTAGGGTGCCTGAAGGGCAAGAACTATACGCTCATTGGCCCGCGCGGCTACTGGCCCGGCCCCGACCTCTACAAGTGGATGGCCGACCAGGACTTCCAGTGGTTCACGATGCTCGACGTGGAAGAGCTGGGCATCGACCAGATTGCAAAGGAGGCCGCCGACAGGGCGAACGACAACGTAGACGGAGTCTACATCAGCTGGGACATCGACACATTCGACCCCGCGTATGCGCCGGGGACGGGCGAGCCGGAGCCAAACGGCCTGACGTCGAGGGAGGGCATGAGGCTCATGCGGCTGCTGTCCACCTCGTTTGACCCTGACAGGTTCGCGTTTGACCTGGTCGAAGTCGCGCCAAACTATGACGTGAGCGACGTCAACTCGTACAACGGCGGCATCACGTCTGGGCTTGCAAACAGGCTGATAGTGGAGCTCTTGGCGGGGCTTTCGCTCACAAAGAAGGGGCAAACCGAAGGCCACCCGGTGAGGCCGCACTATTACCGCGGCAAGGGAAACACGTACAGCTTTGGCGGACCGAAGGCAAAGGTGCCAAGGCACAAATGATCCATGTCAAGGCGACAGTCACGGGAGAGCCGGACGCGCCGGCCTTTACCAAGGTCTTTGACTATGACGAAGAGATTTTCCTGAGCTCTGCGAAAGTGATAGAAGAAAAGGTCCAGCGCAACATGAAGATAAACGCGGGCGAGGCGCTGATAGCGTATTGCGCCCATGTCGTGAGGTCCATCCGCGCCGGCAAGCAGGACAGCAACATTCAAGACGAGGCTCGGAAAATCCTGTCTGTCGACAAGGTAATGATAGGAGTGCCGGAAACGCTGCACGTGATCATGTTTGAAGCGGCTATTGACAGCAGGCCGGCAAGAAGGATCGTGCTGAAACAGCCTATCCCTGCTGGCAAATATTCTATGGCAGGATGATAAAAAATGATAGCAGAGTCATTCAACCACCTGGTAGAAACAATGTTCGCCCCGCTTGAAGGCAACATCAGCGCCGCGGCGCCCGCAGGCCTGCTGCTCCTCGGCCTGATCACTGGATTGCGCCATTCGATGGAAGCGGATCACGTGGCTGCGGTATCCACCATAGCGGCCACAGGCAAGAGTAAGCTCAGCCGCGCACCGCTGCTCGGGCTATTGTGGGGCGTCGGGCACATGGCGACCCTGTTTGTCGCCGGCCTGATAGTCCTGTTGCTGGCGATCAGCATACCGGAAAGAATAAGCGGAACGCTGGAATTTGGAGTCGGGATGATGCTTGTCTTCCTCGGGGCGACCACCCTGACAGGCTTTAACGCGGGCAAGTTCCTGCGCGGGATGATCCGCCGCAGCAATACCCACGCGCACGTCCACGTCCACAAAGACACTGGGGTTGTGCACTCTCACGACCACGGCCACCACCAGGATCACAGGCATGGCCACAAGTCCCTGATCGTCGGCATGATTCACGGTATGGCAGGAAGTGGCGCGCTGATGCTGGTTGTATTGTCGACCATCAACTCTGTCCCGCTGGGGCTTGCATACATCGCCATCTTTGGCGCCGGATCAATAGCCAGCATGGCCGCAATGAGCGCATTGATCAGCCTGCCCTTTGCTAGGGCAGGGCACCCGAAGTTCAGCCTCGTGCTGAGGTACGTCGCGGCAGTCATTACGCTTGCAATCGGCGCGGGATTGATGTACGAGCTTGGCGTGGTAGAGCAGATCTTTCTCTAGTAGTAGTGGTGCATCGGGCGCTGCTGCTTGCCCAGCCGGTCAAAGTGATCGTGCTGGTGCTCCTTGTCGCCGCCGGCGTGCGAATGCTTTGCCCCGTTTGCGTGTGTATGGGTATACATCGTCGGCTTGGCCATCAGCACGTCGTCGACCCTG
>DASTTF010000154.1:0-24767 GCA_035760305.1 Nitrososphaera sp. | reverse complement strand
CTTTGCGCACACTTTTTCCGGCGACGAGAGCGCTTCGTTTCTCGCGCTGGTCGAGTCTATAAAGTCCGAGCTCGATCTGGTGTAGGGCAACCTTGCTTCAAACGTCACGCTGGCCGAAGAGCACGCGGTCCATGCACACGAGCATCTTGACAATCATACCATAGAAGAGATAGAAGAGAGGAACGCGAGGCTTGCGACAGACCTGCCGGCCGCGCTTGAAGACCTGCACCGCTCGGTTGCAAACAGCACTGCGCAGCAGGTGCAGGCAAAGATCCAGAACATCAACGACCTTCTGGGTGAGACTGTCACGGTGCGCATCGACAGCGAGCAGCTGAGCAACTCTACAGTGTGGGCGCTTGTAATTGCAAACATGGCCGACGGCGTGATCGGGTATTACAGCGCCGCGTATGATATGGATGCTGAGGAGGGTGAAGAGCACGGCCATGATGATGAATCATCTGGAAATATGACTCATGATGCTATGGAGACAGAAACCTCATATACCGAAAACATGACGCATGACGAAATGGAGGAAGATGGTCACGATAACATGACCATGAGCGAAGGAAATGCAACGACCATAGTCAACGTGGTGTACTACCAGAGTGCGCAGGGACTTGCAGACAGAACGCAGGTCCTGTTCAGCGAGCAGGTAAGAGATCTGGCCCCGGCCAACTCGACCGAGTTTGTTGCCGACCTTGAAGCCGGCCTAGCGCACCTGAAACAGGCTATAGACGACAGGGAGCCGTACGCAGACGTTGAAGTTATTGTGCACAGCGAAGTGCACCCCAACCTTCAGAGCGCCTTCAACCTGCAGGTGATCCCCGAGTTCCCGCTGCCGCTGCTCATGATAATACCCGCGATCGCCGCAATCATTGTGGCAAGCAGGATCGGCGCGCTGCGAAAGTAAATCTTTATGTTGCGTGTGCACCGCTCATGTACATCGTGCTGAAGCGCCATTCTGCTTCGCTGACGCTCCTCTTCCTGCTTGCCGCTTCTTCCGTAACCGCCGCATACGGCCACGGCCTCGGGGCAGACAGGTCGCTCCCGGCTACCATTTCTGACAAGCAGGTTTCGGTGGACGCGTCCATAAAACCGACGTTCATTGACCAAGTCTCAGGCAGTAGCCCAACCTTTGTGGTCAGGGCGCTTGATGACGGCACGCTCAATTCCACCATCCCCGGCGTCGACTTTCACATTGTAGTCGAGCTGCAGAAAGAGACCCTGCTCGACCAGCGCTTCAGGTCGTCCGACGGCGTCGTGGCGGCCAACCTGATCCCGGATGGCAACATCGACGGCTGGGAGATAGACGGCCAGCCGGCGCCAGATGGCCAGGTGCAGGTGAGCCAGAGCAACCCGGTTGAACTGAGGAGCAGGATCCTTTCGGCTGGCGGCCTGTACCATATTGCGGTAACGATAGAGAGTAGCAGCCCCGGCATCGCGGTAGAGTCGGACAGAAAGTTCGACCTCTATATTAGCATCGGCAGGTCGTACACCTACGACGTGGAGGGCGGGATGGTAGTAAAGACATACTATGACGAAGTCACGAATTTCGACTATTCCAACGGCACGATCTCGTTTGAAACGCCGTTTACGTGGGACGACGCTTACGTCTCGCAGGTGCCGGTGCTCCACATGGAAGTCCAGTTCCCAAAGGCGGTCGAGGAGCTGCAAACCAACAGCTACGTCGGGACTCTGAACGGTAGGGAGCTTGAAGCGCAGGCAATAGTCATAGACGACTATACTTCAGAGCAGAACCGCATCGTGCATTTCGTGGTCAACAACGCGATGCTAGACCGGTTTGCAGAGTCGGCTGACGCCGACGTCGCGGCCTTTGCGCTAAAACCGGCGGACAAGCCGAAATTCCCGCTCGACATAATGTCGCTTCCAAGCGAAAGGTTCCTCTTCCAGCTGTCGTGGGGACCCGACCTTATTGAAACCGGAGTCCCGGTGACGTTTGTCATGAACCTGCAGGACCCGGCCACCGGCGACATTGTCAGGGGCTCGTCATTTGATTTCGTGCTGACGCAGGGAGGGACAGAGATCCACAGGGAGCGCATGTCTTCCGACTTTGGCACTTATGCGTACGATTACACGTTTGCAAACGCCGGGACGGCCATGCTGTCTGCGAGCAACATCAACGGTCAGGGCGAAAGCGCCAAGATCGACCTGGTGGTTCTGCAGGGGACCGGCGATCCGGTCCCGCCGCCAGTGCAGCAGCCGTCCGGCTGCCTGATCGCAACTGCCGCGTTCGGGTCGGAGCTGACGCCGCAGGTGCAGTACCTGCGGCACTTCCGTGACAACTACATCCTTTCAACGGCGTCAGGGTCGGCGTTCATGAACTCTTTTAATTCAGTATACTATTCGTTCAGCCCGCAGGTTGCCGACTATGAGAGGGAGCAGCCCTGGCTGCAGGCGACAGTGAAAACGGCCCTTTACCCGCTCTTTGGGATATTGACGGCGGCAGAGCGCACGCATGCGGCTGTAGGAGGCGAGGCCGGCGCGATAATGGCCGGCGCGACTGCAAGCGCTCTGATAGGCGCGGCATATCTGGCGCCGGCAGGCTATGTTGCAAGCAGAAAAGTGAGCAGCAGGTTGCTGGTCATTATCTTGGGAGCAGCAGCGGCCATTCTGGCAATTACGCTGGTTGCACTGCCGGCGCTGCTGCCGATAAGCACGGCTGCATTTGTCATCGCGGCTGCAGGGTCATCGGCAATATTGGTGGCAATGCTGGTGCGTAAAATGTTCAAACAGTTTCGCAAACCCTAGGTCACTACTTTGCCCAGCTTGCCCTTCTTGCTCGCTATCTTTACTTCGCGCGCAATCCTCCTCCCCATGCTCATGGGGTCGTCGTACAGCAGCCCAGAGTAAGGCGAGCCGTCAAGGTAGAGGTTCGTGCCGGCCACGATCCTTGCAGAGAATTCAAACGTGGTGAACCTGCCTTCGCGGTCATAGACTCCTTCAAGGCAGAACGGCCCCGGCATCCCAGGAGGCACGAGCCGCTCTGCGGCGCGCACAAAGCTTTCGCCCATCTTGTAGACTTCGTCAAGCAGTGATTCGCGGAGCACTAGCGGTATGTTGCCGATGACGTTGTACGACGGCTCGACTTCGGCACCCAGCTGCTGCCTTGCCGGAATCCTGCCGATGCCGTCAATGTCCGACTCGTAGCGCCTGTCGATCCCTAGGAGCTCGAGCTCGCCGGTCACCGGCGAATAAAAGTACTGCAGGTAGACGGGAACACCCCTGATGAATTCCTGGATGTAAAGGTCGTTTTCACTTTTGATCGCCTTTTGGTCGATCAGCTTTCTGGCACCATCTTCAAAGCTCTGCCGGTTCCACGCAAGGTAGTAGCCCCGCCCGCCGGCCGCCCCGTGCAGCTTCACGATGCAGAGGCCGCTGATGTCGTCCTTTGACTTGACCGCCCGCGGAGTCCTCAGGCCGGCCTCATTCATCAGCTTTTCCTTCATCTCCCTGTCGGCCTCCCACCTCAATATCCACTTGTTGCCAAAGACGGGCGTTTCTATCTTTTCAATCTCGTCGCTCTTCATCTGTGATATGAGGGTGCCATGGGGCACAAGCACGGAATTTGTTTGTTTAAGGCGTTTGCGGCATTTTTCTCCGAGGACTTCTGAGAAGCTATCAACCTCTATGATTTCGTCGATGAACCCAAAGCGCCGGTAGAGCCCGAGCCGCCGCTTCTCGCACACCAGCAACGTCCGCAGGCCCTCGTCCTTGGCGCCTTTCAGCACCTGCAAGGAGCAGTGAGAACCCAGGGTCGCGATTGTAAGTTTGCCGGCAGCCTTCCTAGCCAACAGCTGTTGGTTATTCTCTGGGAGGTTAAAATCCTTCTCAATGGCATTTATAGCTGGGATGAGACTAACCTGCCGTGCACGACAGGCTGGCGCACACGGCAGAGCACGCGTTCATTGGCTCGCTCCAAAAGCTGCTGGGCAAGACGCTCCAGGTCAGGAAGGTGGAGCACAAGAGCGCCGCCAACACCGCGTTTATTGTGATCCCGCAGCTGGACCTCGACACGGTGTTGAAAGCCGAGTCAGAGGTGAATTCGCTAATCGTTGAAGGCAGAAGAGTAGTCGAATGCACATTTGCATCGCTTGAAGAGGCAAGGCGACAGGTGCCAAACTTGCGGGCAAACGAAGAAAGGATTGCAGGGGAAGTCAGGGTCATAGAAATCGAAAACCATGATGCGGCCGCCTGCGCGATGGATCACGCAGGCAACCTGCAAGAGTGCGACTTTTTCCTGGTCACCCGGCTGTCGAAAAGCGGGAGCGAATACGAAGTCGACTTTGCGGTAGGCCGCCAGGCCAAGGAAACCGCGGTCGTGCTGTCGGCCAGGCTGCTCCGGGTGTGCAGCGAGCTTGGCGCCAACATCAACACCGTCGAAAACACTGCCAGGAAATTGAAATCAGAAAATGAAGGCAACGCCAGAAAGCTGAGGGCGCTGGGCAGGGAAAAGCTGGCAGGCATCGTGCCTGTTACAAACGGCAGGATAACGTTGCTGAAAGGAATGTTTGAAAACCTGTCTGACGACCAGCTTCAGGAATTCGCCGGCGAAAAAATTGTTGAAGCAAACACGGTTGTCCTTGTCGCGAACGTCGGCGGCGAAACGGCAAGCATTGTCTTTGCGCGAAACGAAAAGATGGGGATCGACTGCAACAAGCTTTTCAGGCAGTTTGCCGGCGCAGACGGGCGCGGCGGGGGCAGGCCCCACTTTGTCACGGGCGTCGTCAAGAAAGAGGCAATTACGCGAGTGGTGGACTGGATTGCCAGTGAAATCCTGCACTAGAAAGTTTGATTGATATCAAAATACCATAAATGTTAAAAATCAGCTTATACGTTGCTCATTTCAGTCAAAAGACCCTTGATAGCGCCAAGAAAGGTCATGATAGTTGACGACGAGCCGGACATCGTCGCCGCGATCGAGCTTGCGCTGAAAAATCACGGGTACAGGGCGGACGGCTTTACCAACCCGGAAAGGGCGGTGGAAGAGATCAGGAGCAACAGCAGAGCGTACGCCCTTGTTATTTCCGACATCAGGATGCCGGGCATGAACGGGTTTGATCTTGCAAGGAACGTCAGGGCGATAAACCCCGGCATGCCCCTTGTGTTCATGACCGCGTTTGAGATCCACAAGTCTGAGTTTTCGTCGCTCTTTCCGTCTACTTCTGTCGCCGAACTGGTCACAAAGCCGTTCACGAACGCGCAGCTGATCGGAATCGTCAGAAAATACGCGGGCATCACGGAAAAGCACTGATGCTGGTAAAGTTATTAACCGCTTAAGTACAAGCACTTGATCAATTGGGCGACTTGCTTGAAGAACAGGATCTCGGGCACTGGCGGAGGACCCATTACTCCTCAGAGATAAGCCCCTCCATCGGAGATGAGATCGTCGTCATGGGGTGGGTCGCAAGCGTAAGGGACCACGGCAACATCCAGTTCATAATACTGAAGGACATGCACGGCGAAATCCAGATCACGGCCAAAAAGGGCGAGTGCAGCGACTCGCTTTTTGAAATGGCCAAGGAGGTCAAGGAGCACAGCTCTATCGGCGTGCGCGGCAAGATCAGGCCGCAGGAAAAGGCGCCAAACGGCGCGGAAATAGTCCCGGCGGAGATCAGGGCGTTTTCGATAGCTAAAAAGGCCGCGCCTTTCATGACGCAGGGCAAGACTTCGACCGTGGGCATCGACACGAGGCTCGACCTCCGCGCGGTGGACCTGCGGCGCAACTACCTGGGCTCGGTGTTCCGCATACGCCAGACGGTGCTCAACTCTGTCAGGGAGTTCCTTGCAAGGCAGAAATTCATTGAAGTGAACACGCCGAAAATGATATCGACCGCGACAGAGGGCGGCGCAGCATTATTCCCGATATTCTACTACGACAGGGAGGCGTTCCTTGCGCAGAGTCCGCAGTTGTACAAAGAACAATTAACGATGGCGTTTGAAAGTGTATTTGAAATCGGGCCCATCTTCAGGGCAGAACCTTCGCGCACAAACCGCCACCTGTCAGAGGCAATATCAATAGACGTCGAGCGCGCGTTCGCAGACTATGGCGACGTTATGTCGCTCCTAGAGCGGATGATAGTAAGCATCGTCGAAACGGTAAAGGAGAGGAACGCGGACGACCTAAAGTTCTTGGATCTACAGCTGCCCAAAGTAGAACTTCCATTCCCAAAGTACACCTACTCTGACCTGATTGACAAGCTGCAGGAGGCCGGCGAGCGTGTCCAGTGGGGCGACGACATCACGCCCCAGGTGATGAAGAGCTTGCAGGACGACCGCCTCGGCGGCTTTTACTTTATCATCGACTGGCCGACGTCGACCAAGCCGTTCTATGTAAAGCCCGGCGCGGCCGACGGCGGCAGGGTCTGCGAGTCGTTCGACCTGATGTTCGGCGCACTTGAAATGTCGTCGGGCAGCACCAGGATCAACCGCAAGGACCAGCTGGTGGAGCGCATGAGCAAGCAGGGGTTAAAGCCGGACGCGTTCGATTATCATCTGCGAGTGTTTGACTACGGCGTCCCGCCGCACGCCGGCTTTGGGCTCGGGCTCGAGCGGCTGATGATGGCGCTGACCAAGGTCGAGAACATCCGCGACGCGACTCTCTACCCGAGGGACATTGACAGGCTGGCCCCATAATGGTGACCAAAGATCAGGTAAAGCACCTCGGCTGGCTTGCAAGGATCGAGCTGTCAGACGCAGAGATCGAGCGCTACACGGCACAGATCGAAGGGATAGTAGAGTACCTGGACAGGCTGGACGCGATGCCGCTAGAGCAGGACGAGCCGATTGTCGCTAAAAAAAAGTTTGCAGACCTCAGGCCGGACGAGCCGGCAGAGTTTGAAGGCGACGCGCTCGGGACAAAGTACAGGAAGGACGGCTTTGTGAAAGGGCCGAGGATGGCCTGAATTGGCGCTCTACACGCTCGGCGCCGGGCAGGCGGCCGCCGGCATAAAGAGCAGGGAGTTTTCAGCCGAGGAATACGTGCACCAGCTCTTGGAAAGGATCGAGAAGGTCGAGCCCAAGGTAAACGCGTTTGTGACAGTCAACAAGGAAGCGATCGGCCGGGCGCGCGTTATTGACAAGAAGATAAGGGACGGCGAGCAGGCCGGCCCGCTTGCCGGAGTCGCGGTGAGCATCAAGGACAACATTTGCACAAAGGGAATCAGGACCACATGCGCCTCGAGGATGCTGGAGGGCTTCGTCCCGCCCTACGACGCGACAGTAGTCAAGAGGCTGCAGGAGGCCGGCGCCATCGTAATCGGCAAGGCGAACCTTGACGAGTTTGCGATGGGGTCGACCACGGAATTCAGCAGGCATGGCACTACGAGGAACCCGTGGGACATCAGCAGGGTGCCCGGCGGCTCGTCTGGCGGCAGCGCGGCAAGCGTGGCCGCGCTGGAATGCGCCGCGTCACTTGGCTCCGACACGGGAGGCTCGGTCAGGTGTCCTGCCAGCTTTTGCTCGGTGGTAGGCATGAAGCCGACGTATGGTCTGATAAGCAGGTACGGGCTGGTGTCGTACGCAAACAGCCTAGAGCAGGTGGGACCCGTCGGCAGGACGGTTTCAGACGTCGTTTCGGTGCTGAACGCGATCGCCGGCGCCGACGAAAACGACCACACCACTGCAGGCGGCTGGCCGGCGTATTCACTGCAGGAAAGAAAGGGCCTGCGAGTCGGACTCGTCAGGGAGTTCATCGAGGGCGCGGACCCGGCAGTCGCAAGGGTGATCCACGGGGCGGTAGACACGCTTGCAGGGCATGGGTGCAGGTGTGAAGAAGCGTCGCTTGAATCGGTGCAGTACGCCCTTGCGTCCTACTATACCATCGCCACCGCGGAGGCGAGCAGCAACCTTGCGCGCTATGACAACGTCCGCTACGGCTTTGACATGAGCCCCGAAGGCTACGAGTGGAATAGCTACTTTGCCAAGGCGCGCAGCAACTTTGGCGAGGAGGCCAAGAGGAGGATAATCGTCGGGTCGTACGTCCTGTCGTCAGGCTATTACGGCAAGTACTACCTCAAGGCGCAGCAGGCGCGCTCGCTTTTAAAGCGCGAGCTCAAGGCGCTTTTCAAGAAATACGACGTCCTGGTAGGCCCCACGATGCCGATACTTCCGTTCAGGATAGGTGAGAAGATAGACGACCCGCTAAAGATGTATCTGGTCGACATTGACACTGTGGTTGCAAACCTTGCGGGCATGCCGGCGATATCGGTGCCTGCCGGCTTTGCCGCCGGCCTGCCCGTGGGCCTGCAGATAATGGCAGACGAGTTCCAAGAGCAGGCGATGCTGGGCGCGGCGCACCTGTTCGAGCAGGCTGCCAAAGTGCAGAGGAGCCCCGAGCTGTAATGGAACAAAAGATGGGGCTTGAAATCCACTGCCAGCTGACCGGCGCCAAGAGCAAGCTCTTCTGCAGGTGCCGCTGCGACTACCGCGGGATGGCGCCAAACGCAAACACGTGCCCCACGTGCTCCGGATTGCCCGGGACATTGCCGCTGCTGAACAAGAAGGCGGTGGAGTTTGCCGGCATGATCTCGCTCGCGCTTGGCTGCAGGGTCCCTGACGAGATCGCGTTCTACAGGAAGAACTACTTTTACCCCGACCTGCCCAAGAACTTCCAGCTGACGCAGTACAACGCGTACGGCATAACGAGCATTGGAGTAGAGGGTAAGCTGGAATACGGCGACGGCAAGAGCGCGAGGATAAGGCGCGTCCAGCTGGAGGAGGACCCCGGCAGGCTCGTGTACGAGGGCGGCAGCATGGAGGCGAGCATCTATGCCCTGATAGACTACAACAGGGCCGGCGTGCCGCTGGTCGAGATAGTGACAGAGCCGGACTTTGTCGACCCAAAGGACGTCAGGATGTTCCTTGACAAGATAACTTCGATAATAGAGCACCTTGGCGTGTGCAACACGAAACTGGAAGGCTCGGTGCGCTGTGACGCCAACGTTTCGGTGGGCGGCGGAAATAGGGTCGAGATCAAGAACGTCAGCTCGTTTGCCGACGTGGAAAAGGCGGTGCGCTACGAGATCACCAGGCAAAAGACGATGACGTCGCGGGACATCGAAGTCAGGTCTGAGACGCGCCACTGGGACGACGCAAGGAAGGTGACGAAAGAGTCCAGAACAAAGGAGGAGGAGCAGGACTACCGCTACTTCCCCGAGCCGGACATCCCCGCGGTGGTGCTTGGACGCGATTTTGTTTCTTCTGCAAGGCAGTCGATGCCCGAACTGCCTGACGCCCGCAAGGAGCGTTTTGTAAAGCACGGGCTGTCTGCGCACGTCGCGCAGGTGCTAATCGACAACAAGGAGCTGGCCGACTTTTTCGAGTCTGCGATCAAGCTGCATCAGTCGCCGAAGGAGATTGCAAACTGGATAGTCACCGATCTCATGAGCTTTGTGGACGAGCGGCAGAAAGAACAGGAGGGATCGCTGTTTGCAGGGCTAAAAGTAGGGCCGGAGCACATCGCTGACCTGGCAAGGCTGGTTGACCAGAATGCGATAAACAGGGCGACTGCCAAGCAGATCCTAGGCCAAATAGTCCGGACGGGCGAGATGCCCTCTCAGGTGGCTAAAAAGACGCAGGCCGGCAAGATAGACGACGCCGGCGCGCTGGCGCAGGCGATAGAGTCGGTATTCAAGGCAGAGCAGGTCGCCGTTCAGGACGCAAGGCGCAATCCCAACGCCACAAACTTTTTGCTCGGCAAGGTCATGCAGGCGACAAAGGGCAGGGCGGACCCCAAGGCCGCGCTGGAAATGATACAGAAAAAGTTGAAGGAAGACTAGTCGTCGTCTTCCTCATCTTCTTCCTCGTCGTCGTTTCGCCCCTGGCCGCGGTTGTCATCGTTGCCCTGGCCGCGTCTGTTGTCGCCGTCATTGTTGTTATTGCTGCATCCTTCGATATTTCCGTTGACTGTAGTCCCGCGAATAGAGTATTCCGCCACGTCGTCGCATATCAGGTTCCCGTCAATGACTGCGTTGATCAGCCTTATCGACCCGTCGTCGACACGAACGTTTCCATTGATTTCAGTTGCCTGTATAACTAGGCTGGAATCATCAGAATCGATGTTTCCATTGATTTCGCTGTCTGTAAACTCTACGTGGCTATCGTCGATCTCTATGTTTCCGTTAATGTCGCAATCAGAGACGTTCACGCGCTCCTCGTCCGAGATGTCCAGGTTGGCGTTTATCGTGTCGGATGTGCAGTCGTCGTTGCCGCCGGATCTCTGACTGTCGTCTTCGTCGCAGTCTTCAACGATCCGGTCAAGCGCCCTTTCCAGCCTGTTGGTGTTCATCTGGTTTTCGCCGAATATGTCCTGGATTATCCTGCTAATGGCGTTTCCGAGCCTGCGCTGGTCCCCGTCGTCAAAGCAGCCGTCCCCGTCCAAAAGCCTGACAAGCCTGTTTATAGTGGCAGTCTGGGAATTGGCATCGGAATCGATCTCGTAAAACGCCGTGATCGTTGCGTCTTGGTCGAGGGTCACCGTCCTTGCCCTGTTGGTAGAGTCGTTCTCCCAGTGGTCAAATTCCCTGTCGCCAAAGTCGGCTACTGTCACGGTGTATGTAGAGCCTTCACTTCCAGTGAACATCAGCGGGGTGTATCCTTCTCTCAGGATAGTTCCGTTGCTTGCTTCAATGACCGTGTACATGCCTGTTATCGTGTCGCCTGAAAGGTCGGCTGACCTGACCGTAAGATCAGTTGCGTCTACTTCCCGAGCCGGCGCGTCAACAGGCACTATCCGGAATATTGCGCCGTCAATGAACGACACTATGTAGAGATTCCCGTCTGGTCCGGTCTTGATGTCGGTTACTCCGCCAAAGCCGGTGCCAAAGACGGCGGCTTCGCCTTCTTCCGGCGTGTCTGCCACCATGTCGGCAAGCGCACTATCCAGATCCAGCGCGGTCCTGTTTTCATTCAGGTCGAAATGATATACCGCGCCGTTGTTGATGTCGCCCACAAACATGTCGTTCTCGTATTCTTCTCCAAGCGCGCTTGAATTGAGGAATTCAAGGGCAGTCGGTCCGACTGGCTCTGTCCACACAAACTTGGGGTTGCTGTAGTGGCTCTGCGCGTTGAACAGCACAAGATCGGTGAGGTTGGCCTGAGTTGCCATTCCCTGCACGTCGCGCCAGCCGCTGTTAAAGCCTGCGTCGACCATGTTGATCTCGTCGCCAAACGCCGGGCCGTTCTCGGTGTCCCATAAGTTGCCTGTCACGGGATCAAAGGCCAGGCCAAAGCTGTTGCGGATGCCGTACGCAAAATAGTACTTGCCAAATTCGCCTGTCCCTATGACGGGATCGGGCAGCTCGCCGTTCTTGCCGATCCGGAGCACTCCGCTTGTCCCGTCAGCGGCAGGTCCATCCTCGAAATTCTGCGCCTGGGTCGCGTGGCCCTCGACGTCTCCTATTATGATGTAGACTTGGTCGTCAGGGCCGATGGTGATGGGCCCGCCGTTGTAGCGCGGCCCCGGCAGGGCCGGCAGGTCAAGCAACAGTTTCGGGTTTACGAGCTCGCCATCCTGCAATTCATATCTGTACAACCGGTTGCCTTCTGGCGGCACTCCCTCCCGGTCGTCGCCGTCTACTCCGCCGCCGGATTCAGTGAAATAGAGGAACACGTACGTGGTAGTTGCATTTTCTCTTGAAACGGCGATGCCGAGCATCCCCCGCTCATTGTCGTTTGCCACCGCGACATCAAGCAAGGGCTCTGCCTGGAACTCGCCGTCTTCAACGACCCTGACGGTGCCGTTGTCCTTTTCAAGCACCAGTATCGTGTCTTCGTCCAGAAAAGCCATGGTGGTCGGGAAGACCAGTCCGTCGTCGACCAGCTCTACCGCCAGCCCCGCGTCGTCGACGGAGGGTCCCGCCGCGGCGATCTCTGCTGCGTGGTCTGCGTGATCGTGGTCTTCTTGGGCGCCTGTAAAATTAACAAGAGCTGACGGCACGGCGAGCACAAGCATTGCTGCTAGGCCGATTGAGACAATTAATCGGTTCATTCGCTAGTGCACGTTCATTCATGCTAATAATGGATTGTCGAATGAGCCTCTGCTAGAGATTTCTTAATCGCCACTATAGCGCATTTTGCTCCATGCAGGGCGGCCGCTTGCCGTGCTTGCCCACGTATTCTTTCACCTGCTGATCCCTCATGGCTTCAAATTCCGGCGTCACGACGTAGCGGAAGCGCTTGGACTTGCCGGTGCACGGGTCTGACAACCGGCTCAGTAGCTCCTGTCGCAAGTTCTGGCTGCCGCCGATGTACAGTATCTTCATGCTTGCGTGCATCACGCAGGCACCGGGCGACTCGGGCGTTTTTTCAACATTTGCCGGGTCAAAGTCCAGCCACTGCGACCACTTACCGCTCATCGGCCGCACCCTTTTCAAGCGAAAGCGACAGGGAGTTGATGCAGTAGCGCAGGCCCGTCGGGTCGGGGCCGTCGTCAAACACGTGGCCGAGGTGCGCGCCGCATTTCCCGCACATGACTTCTGTCCTTGTCATGCCATAGCTTCCGTCCACCTCTTCCTTCACGCTGCCCTCCTTGGCCGGCGTCCAAAAGCTGGGCCAGCCGGTGCCCGAGTCGAACTTTGTGTCCGAGCTGAACAGGCTGCTTCCGCAGCAGACGCACTTGTAGGTGCCCCTGTCCTTGGTGTTGTTGTACTTGCCAGAGAACGGGAGCTCGGTGCCCTTGTTCCAGCACACCTCGTACTGGTCCGGCGTCAGGTGCTCCTTGTAGTCTGCCATGCGCTACCTTTGCACCACGCTTATTTTAGGCGTTGCCCTTGGCGTCGGCAAGTTCGAGGATTTAGGGTTTTTTGACTAATTCTATATAGTCTATTTTTTGCCTGCGATCTGCTTCAAATGATCTACTACAATTGGCAGGAACGCCCCGATGTCCGTCACGATTCCGATCGCCTGCGCCGTGCCCCTGTCGATGAGCTTTGTCACCACCGGCTGGCTGATGTCCACCGCGACGACCTTGACCGAAGCGGGCAGCATGTTGCCTACCGCGATTGAATGGAGCATCGTGGAGAACATCAGCACCATCCGGGCCCCCTTGATCACCTGCTTGTACCTGCGCTGCGCCTCCACTACGTCCGTGACCACGTCGGGCAGCGGCCCGTCGTCCCGGATGGAGCCGGCAAGCACAAAGGGCACGTTGTTCTTTATGCACTCGTACATCACGCCGCTCTTCAGGATTTTTTTCTCCACCATCGCCCTGAGCCCGCCGGCCTTGAAGACTTCGTTGATCGCCTCCATGTGGTTGCGGTGGCCCCTGACCACGAGCGTGCCGTCATTGACGCGCATGCCAAGCGAAGTGCCGAGCAGCGCGTTTTCGACGTCGTGCACCGCCAGCGCGTTGCCCGCCAGCACGCCGTCAATGTATCCCATCCTGATCAATGAAGCAAGCGCTTCCGCCGCGCCTGAATGGACCAGCACCGGCCCGGACACTATGATTATCTTGCCGCCCTCTTTTTTCGTGCTGTAAATGTCGTCTGCGACCCTGCGCGCAATGTGCTGCGTGGGCCGCTCGCTAGAGCTCGCGCTGCTCATGAACTGGAAAATGTCGACTCCTTCTCGGGGGCGCTCGAGCGGGATTATCTTTACCCCCCGCTCGCCGACTACTACCATGTCGCCCTTTACAATGTCGCGCACCATCCTGCACTCCGCCGTCCTGCGCCGGGTGTCCACAACGATGCACTTGTCCATCATCATGTTCTGCACTTCTATCCAGCGGCCGCCGTAGTAGACCTCCGTGGCGTTGTTAGTCGTGCTGTAAAAGTTGTCCGGCATGACCATGTCTTTTGGCGCGAGCTCGAGCCTCGCCTCCTGTACCGACACGGGCTGGGCGCCTGCGCGGAAGACCTGCTCGAGCAGGCTCTCAAGGTGCTCCTTGCTCTTGCCCCTTACCAGCAGCCTCGCATAGCTCGGGTCGCCCTTTTTCTTGCCGACTGTGAACTCGAGAACCTGGAAGTCGCCCTGCAGGTCCATGATGCTGTCGAATATCCTCGTCAGTATCATAGAGTCGATAAGGTGTCCTTTCACCTCAATTTCCTGCTCGAACCTGTCTGCCAAGGTTATGCTGGTAAAGCCATATTTCGGTATAAAAGCCATATCGCTGCAACTCTCGTCATATCGCTTGTTCGCCGATCTATCGCGTGGGCGGCAATTAATTAACAACAGCACCTTGCGCGCAAAAATGAGGAGCTAGATAGGGAGCGACAGCTTGCCAAAGTATTCCTGCATGTTCTGCTCGGCCTTTATTTTTGCCACGATCTCGTTTTTCGTGCCTTCGGTAAACCACTGCGCGATCGACTTTGCAATGCCGTTTCTGTCGCAAAATGCGATCATGTAGCCGGCGTCCTCCTTGACCAGGGCGTAGAGGATCTCTTCGCCCACGGGCTCCCACTTGTTGTCCTTGTTGTCCTTTAATGCGAGCGCCGGCATCGCGTGGCCGGTATAGCGCGTCAGCAGCTCCTGCGCCGCCTTGACCCTCTTTTCGCCCATCTTGAGAGCCATGAAATACTGCATTGCTATTTTTTAGTCGATGTCTGTCTTAAAGAGGTTAGGATTTCGCTGACAACGTCGCCTTTGTCGCCGACGGCCGTTTTCGCGGATTCAAAGAACGGCGCAAGCAATTTGGCGGAATAGCCCTGCCTTGCGTACTGGCTCGCCTGCAGCGCCATTTCCAGCTTGTCTATCCGGTGCACGAATGTCGCGACGTCGGTTTTATTCTGCAAAAATTCAAGCCAGATCTTTTCATACTCTATCCTTGTTTTCTTGGGCAGGCCTGACAGGATCGACTCCATCGCCTTTTTCTCCTGCGCCAGCTTTTGCCCCGCAGCGACGTCGCCGGGCATGTAGTCGCCCACTGTCGACTCTGCTAGGTCGTGCAGGATTGCCATCTTCATCGCCCTTTGCGTGTCAAGGCCGAGCATGTCCGACAAAAGCATCGCAATAGCGCACATTGAAAAAGTATGATCCGCGACTGACTCGGCGTCTTCAATCTTTACTTTTGAAACCCAGCCGGCGCGCCTGACTGACTTTAATTGAAGAACGGAATTAAAAAAAGGAGACAGGCCGCCTACCATTTCCTCTTGTCGCCTTCAAGCAGACCCGAGCCGTGATGAATCCTGTCGATGTGCTTTGAAAGCTCTTCGTTGTCCTTGAACTTGGATGCGCAATAAGGGCAGCTGACCCCGTCCGTGTTACTAGTCATGGTAAAGAAAGCGTGGGCACCCAACTAAAAAGCTAGCGAGCTGTTGCCTGCGCAACTGACGTGTTTGACGCTATCTGCGTGCCGTTTATGGCCGAAGGTACCAGGTCGGCAAAATACGCGAGCACCGCTGTCACCACGGCCATCAGCATGGTAATAGCGAGTATTATCAGCACGTTGTTAATCTGGCCCATTGCCCTGCAACAGGGCAGCTGCGCATTTAGCATTTTAATGTTGGTGTTTTGCAATTGCTGCCCGACTATTGTCGACTACTTTTGCCAGGCGACGTCCGGCACGCCCAGTCTCTTGTTGGCAAGCCGCGCGGCCACAAAAAGCGTGTCAGAGAGCCTGTTGAGGTAGACCACTATCGCCGGGTTGATGGGCTGGTCCTTTGAGAGTAACACGACGGCGGTTTCGGCCCTGCGCGCCACGCCCCTGCATATGTGGAGCATCGACGCCTGAGTGTTCCCGCCCGGTAGGATGAAAAATGCGATAGTGGGTAGCTCCTCTTCAAACTTGTCGATGACAGGTTCAAGCGCAGACGCCATGCCTTGTGTGGCGCGCGGGGTGTCGCGCTTGCCCTCCGGATAGTCAGGGTCTGCAAGGTCCGAGCCGACAACAAAAAGGTCGTTCTGCACCTTTGTAAAGACGTCAACAAGATCTGCAAAAACCTCCTCTGCCCTGAGCATGCAGATGGCCATGCCGATTGAGGAATTGAGCTCGTCAACCGCGCCGTAGGCGACTATCCTCGGGTCGGCCTTGCTGACGCGCCCGCCGCCGATAAGCCCGGTCTCGCCCTTGTCGCCCGTCTTCGTGTAGATCTTCATGCACTTACAGCAATCAAGAGACGATTTAAGAATATAGCTCCCAGCTGGAATATGAAACCACTGTATTAAAATAGTCCGGTGAAAATTTTATCTATCCATGAAGAGGATTGCCATAGTGGACGACGAGTCCGATATCACTACTGTCCTGAAGAGGGGGCTTGAGCACCACGGCTTTGCAGTCGACGTCTTTAACGACCCGCAGGCCGCGCTTGCCAGCTTTACGCCCGGCCACTACGACCTGATGATAATCGACATCAGGATGCCGAAGCTGAACGGCTTTGACCTGTATAGGGAGTTGAAGAAAAGGGACGCCGCCGTCAAGGTCTGCTTCCTCACCGCGTTTGAGATCTATTACGAAGAGTTCAAGAAGATGTTCCCCACAATAGACGTCAGGGCGTTTGTCAGAAAGCCGGTCAGCATAGCAAGCCTGGTCAGCCAAGTGAATGCGACTATCGAGTCCTAAGTGGTTGCAATGAAGAAACAATCTGGGCTGTCAGGCTTGAAGAACATCGGTCCGACCATCGAAAAAAGACTGAACGAAATTGGCGTCTACAACAGGCAGGACCTGAAGAGAGTCGGGGCCGCCGGGGCGTACAGGAAGATCAGGGCGAAATATCCGAACAAGATGATCCCCGTCTGCTACTACCTTTACTCGTTTGAAGGAGCCCTCGCCTGGAAACACTGGGACGACCTCCCGCAAGGAGTAAAAGATCGGCTACGCCGGGAAGGCAAGGCTTAGCGCGGGCCGTTCTCGTATCGATCCTTAAAGTACTGAACGAGCCTCATCGCGTCGATTTCTTTCAGGCTCTTCCTGTTCGACGCAATGTAGCTGGCAAAAGAGTCGATCTCGCCGGCGAGCGCAGGGTGCCTGTTTTTTGTCTCTTCGATAATGTGCGCATAGTTCCGGTGCGGGAAATAGATCTCTTTTGCCACCTTTGCCAGCACGATTTTTGTTTTCTTGCCGATGGCTCCTTTTTTGCGCGCGAGGAAGAGGTTGTAGCGTATGTCTATCATGGCTTCCGACTGGAGCCGGTAGTCGCCTTCCGGCGCGAACGTGACTGCCACTTCGTCGTCGGCGTCCACCCTGCCGGTCTTGAACAGCTGGAATATCTTGCCGATCCCAACCATGCCGAATTTTTCCAGCTCCACCGCCCGCAGCGCCCCGAGGCTCGCCGCGCCGGCCAAAAGGACGCCTTCCTTCCTTGCCAGCTGGTACACTTCTATCGGGGTCGGCGGGTAGTCCTGCAGGAACACGCCGTCGACAAACCCCACCATCCTGACGTTCGGGTCGGCGGCCAGCCGCAAGAAGTCGCCCTTTTTCGCGGGCGGCCTGTAATCTGCGTCAAAGACTTTCCTTGCCTTTTCGTGGCTCAGCGACGGCCCGAGGAATATTAGCGGCTTCTCCATTGCCCAAAACACGCCCTTGCACGCATGCCCATCACCGATTTTGTTATCTTGAAGGTCTCCAAGCCCGGCACTATCGCCCTGACTACTGGGATACCAATGTCCGGGTTCGTGAGGTCGACGATTATTACCTGGGAAAGCCCGACGCCCTTTAGCCGCGAGAGGATGAGCTTGATGTCGTCGAGTATGTCTTCATTAAAGAACGTCTTTACCTGCGAGAACTTGATCTTTCTAGTTGACTGCATGAACTGCCAGGCGCGCCGGTCGTCCGTGTTCTGCTCGCCGTACTTTATCTTGCGCAGGTCGTCCCGCGCCCCCTGTATGTTGGCGGCCCTCGTCTGCGACACCTCGGTTATCGCCCGGAGGAGAGCAATCCTCGCGTCAGGGTGCGTTCCGTGCCCCTCTGCAAGGTAGCCGTAGTCGTGCGTGACCCATTCGACGCTGCTCGCGTTGAAGGTGGGGATGCCGGTGTCGGAAGTGATGTCCTTTACCGTGAGCGAGATGCCGGCGCGCTCGAACCTGTCCGCAAGCTTGCTAACCGGCTCGAACTCTATCCCTGAAATGTCGACGTCAGGGAATACGCCGGGATCGTCCACGAACTTTTCCGCCGGGATCGGAGGCACGCTGATGCCTGCCGCGTTCAGCGAATGCAGTATCGTGCGCAGGATGTGAAACGGGATCGCGCTTGCCCGCAGCTCTGCAAGGCTCATGGCATCCCGCTCTACCACTTCGCAGAGCGCGTGGCACACCGCCTCTTCCAACACGTTGCCTGACGCGAGGCCGTTTGTATGAAAGTATGCGAACGGGTTGACCGCGGGAGGCGGAGGAGTATAGCGGAACAGCGCGATTGAGGCTGGGACCATCACCTGCTCGCCGGTGGCAAGATCGTGGCCGGGGAGCCAGTCCATCGGCATGTCGTCGCGGTATTCAAACCGCACCGGCTCGACTATCCTGTCAGGGTGTAGCACCTTGTGCTCCTTGTACAGCTCGGCATAGCTCGACCTGACGAACTTGCGCGGGCCGCCCGACGGCAGCGACGAGTAGCGCTCGATGCTCTCCATGAGTGCGCTTGCTTTTGCGTGCTCTTTCGTCGGGCCCTTGCCGCTGTAGACCCAGATGTAGTCCTCTGTGCCTGGCACCACCGCAGAGTAGTTTGGGATTCGGAGCACGTCCATGTCGGTGATGTCTGCGAGTCGGGTCACGCCGATCTTTTTCGATATCGGGATGACCTTTTCCAGTGTCTCCCGCGCCGGCCTGATCCTGGACGTGCCGTTGACCGTCCACTTTTTCCTGCTCTGCAGCTGCACTAACTACAAGCCTTGCTGGAGTTCATATCAAGCTTTCTTCTTGGGAAAGTCGTGGAGCTCGGCGTGCTGGCAGCGGAGGCACGCCCTCGGCTCGGCCCCTGCAAGGTAGTTGATGTAAAAGCATTTTGCGCACTGGAGTCGCGTAAATTTGCTGGGCATCTTTAGCTCGTTGCCGTCCTGCTCAAGGACCTTTTTCGCAACCAGACCTTCTATGACGGGGATCATGTTTTGCGACAGCTGTGAGAGGTCGGCGTTCTGGTACCTCAGATAAAGGGCAGCCATCTCGCGTGGCAGCGACTCTTTCCGGAACGCGGCCTTGCCGGTTTTTGACTGCCGGAACAGGTGGTCGCGCAGGTACCAGTCCAGCTCCCTGATCGCCACGTCGGACATTTGGAGAAAGCATGCCAGAAGACGCTATTTAAAACATATTAACCCACTCTGACATCATTATTGGCGTTGCCATCAAGCGACCTTGAAAAGCTTTGCGACAGGATTTTCGCGGCCGACCGGAACATCAGGTTTGCAGGGGCCATAGACAAGATGGGCACGCTGGTGGCCGGCGGCATGCGCAAGGGGATCAAGCCGCTTGAGCCGAGGGAGGACAGGCGCAAGCTCTACCTCGAATATGCCCTCAGGAACGCGATGCGGTCAGAGTTTGACGAGGAGTACGGCAGGACGATATACGCGATGTCAGAGCGCGAAAAGATCAAGATAGCGACGTTTCCCTACGGCGATCACCTCATTTTGATCTCAATTGAAAAAAAGGCGCAGCACGATAAGGTGATAGCCAAGGTTCTCAAGCTCCTCGACTGACGATTATATACGTGCGCCTTGATATCCGGCTATATGGCAGGCAAGAAAACGCACCGGCGCGCGCACGGCGCTGACGGCGACGACCTTGTAGAGCCCAAAAAGATAACCGGCAAGGAGCTGAGCGAAGCAGAGGAGCTGAGCGCCCGGCTCACCACGCTCGTTGAAATGCTAGACGAAAAGGGCGTGATCAGCAAGGGCGAGTACCGCCGTATGGTGGCGATGCGCCTGCACGAAATATCAAAGGCAGCGGCCTTTGAAGAGCTTGACGAAGAGCTATGATGGGACCTTTGCAGGCGGGCAGGACCTTTGCGCTGTCCATTCTGGCAGGTCTTGTCGCGGGCGGCGTGCTTGTCGGGATCAACGTGGCGCTGGTGCAGCCCTACACGAACGCGCTTGCAGACATTGAGCTTGAAAACCTCTTTGCAGAGGGCGAGTTTGACGAAGACGAATACGACGCGCGGCTCCAGTCGATCTATTTTTCGCAGCGGTACGGCTCGATAATAATCGGGCTCCTCGGCGGCGCGCTGGTCGGCGGCGCCTTTGCAGTCAGCAGGATCAGGATGGGCCCGCTCAAGGCGGCCCTCCTGATAGCAGGCATAGCTTGGTTTGTGCTCTATGTCATACCGGCGGTGAAATACCCTCCAAGCCCGGAGGCGATCTTTGACCCGGAGGCGGCCGCCACCTACCAGGCGCTCCTTGCAGGATACACGGCGGTGTCGGGGCTGGCCGCCGTCGGCATCGCCTTTGGCTTTCGCATGGTAAATAGGAAGGAGAAGGCGTTTGGCGGCGCCGCTCTTTATCTTGTGGTTGTCGCCGGGGCGTTCTTTGTCTTCCCCGAATTCCAGAGCGGGGACGACTCGTTCCTGCCGCAGCCGATCCTCAACGGGTGGAGGTCCGCCATTTCGCTCTCAATGACCGCGTTCTGGTTCGCACTGGGTGCCATTTCCGGGGTCCTGTGGACGTACGAGAGCAGGAACCACGCGAAGAATATTCTATAACACTAACGCATAGAACCTAAATAGGCAATGTCGGTCCTACTTTACACATTCGTGCAGTTGCAGGTAACTACGTTGCCGCCGGAGGCTAGATAAAATGTCAAACCTGATGAGCCGGTCGTACCGCGAGCATGTCATGCTGCTTTACAATAGCGACGACGAGCGCAACGCCGCTGCCGCGGATTACATTAACGAAGGCTTGGCGAGCGGCCAGCTATGTGTGTACGCGTCCGTCGGCGCGTTTGATCGCGCCAGCAAGTGGCACACCTCTAGGATATCTCCAAAGATCACTGACTATAAACAGAACGTAAAGAAAGGCGAGCTGGTCATTGTTGATTTCAAGCCGTTCTTCGAGTCGGCGCAGAAAGGCGACCTCGCCCCCTTCAGGCAGCTAAAGGCCCGCCTTGAATCGATGCTGGCGCAGCGCATCGAAGCGGGTAGGGGCGACAAGATGTTGGTCTTTGCCGACGCCGCTTGCACGCTGTCAGAGAGCGGCGAGGTTGACGAATGCGTGTCGCTGGAAGGCTGGTGGCAAAAGGCCCACGATGAATGGAAGGAGAGCAACCGGAACATCACGGTGATCTGCCCCCACCCCGGCGCAGCCCTTGACAAAAGCGCAAAGGATAGGGTCGGAGCGGTTCACAGCTTGACTCTCCATCTGCAGCATTACATTTACAACCAAGCAAAGGAGGCACTGCGCACGAGCACAAAGCCAATGAGGGTCCTCATTGCAGAGCCCAACACCGACATGCGGATGCTCTACCGGCGGTACCTGGATTCGCTTGGGCTGCAGGTGGTGATTGCAGACAGCGGCGTCAAATGCCTAGAATCCGTCTTTAATGGCTGGGACGCGGGATTTGACCTTGTCATCCTCGATTCGCATCTCAGTGACATACCCGGCCTAGAGGTCGCCAGAAAGATAAAGGAGAGACTGCCGGACCAGAAAATCGTCATCACCACCACGTCAATGGTGGAAGATGTAAAGAGGGCGGAGATTGGTGAGGTAATAACAAAGCCGTTCAGCTTTTCAAAATTGCTCGCCCTGATAAAGCCGAGCACAGCTTAGACCCGAGTGCTTGATGTACAAGATTGTATGTCTCTATTACAAGTCCATCCCGGCCATAGAAAACCCTTTATCGTATCCGTTTCGCTCTTCTTCTGATGATAAAAGCCACCTGCATGCATTGTAATTTCCAATCCTCTGCAGAGACATTTAAAGAATTAGACGAAATATATGAATCTCATTCCAAGACTGCTGGTCACAGGCCTGATTACCATTTTTACGAGCTTGACAGAAAGGCAAAAGGAAGACCAAATTGAATGTGAACTTTTTGTGCTCCCAAACCTGCAAATTATGCAGCGATTCAGTGGGGTATTGCAATAGTCACGTCATAAGGTCTAGTGCCAATTTCAATTCTTTTATCTCCTGTTCCAACGCAGTTTTGTCATTCTGATCCGCAGCGTATTTCAATAGCCGCTCGCAAGCCTCTAGCTGAGCGGATACTATTTCTTTCTTGTCCAAAGATCATGATAACTTTGCAGAAATGCATATGATATCTTTCTCTTCTCTGTACATCCGCACGTCTTGGCAACTATCTTGATATAAGTTTCTGGATCAGCAATGTTCATGCTATTTTATCACAACCAGTTCCCAGTTACAAAGAATCTACTGGGATTGTTTTTCTTGTCTGTCATCACATGCTGGAGTCTCCTTACTCTTAAGAACGTACTGGACATGACCGATAGTTCGTCTCTGCTCCTAAAACTTGTCACGTCGTTTCAATACCTGTTTTCGGGTTAGAGGCTCCGAGATCACTGGTCGAGTCGAATACAATGCTTACTAAAATTACCAAATTGGATCCAAAAGATCAGATTCACGATAGATGCATTTCGCCAGCGAATTGAAGAATCCAAAATGATAATAATTAAAGAAATTCGACATACTTGCATTATGGGATTAACAACGAGGGCAACAAATACCATACGTTGGTAATGGCTACCATTTATTACCAAGACATATATACCTCCGGCTGCTACACTATACCATGTCAGAAAAGAAACAAAGTAGAGACGAAGGAACAGCGTCGAGAACAAACGAAGTCATTGATTCTGCAAGAGATAACGTTCTGCGAATAGCTGATGAAGTAGCAAAGGTTCAGCCTCAATTCGCTCAGTCGATATCTAACTTGCAGCTAGACTACATCCAGACCGTAAAGAGCATGATTCAAACCGGGTTCGCCAATCAGAAACAAATCCTATCTGCCCTGAACATCCCTCAAGTTCCGCAGGTGTCAGAACAGATTGCAAAGCAGTCTACAGAACTAACAACAAATGTAACTCGCTCAGTCGGCATTTTCAACCAGCTCAGTTTGAATGCATTGGACGCGGCAAGAGAGAACGTAAAGATCTACAATAGAACGGTAGATGCAATCACAGATTTCAACAACAACTTATTGAACACCTGGACTTCCTACTGGGCAGCACAACGGCAACAGTTCTACAGGGCCTAGCCCTCTTATTTTTTGTCATGCATCGTAGCAGCCAAGGCGTTAATGTGTCATTAAAGAATTTTTGATATATTGTGCAATGAAGATATTGAACAAAAAAGTTGAGAATGGCTCAGGCCGAGCGTGTTCGGAATGAGTCGTTATGTAATCGCTGGCGGATTTTAGAGCCAAAGATCACGTAGGCCATAGCGGCTAGTAATCCGCCTATTCCAACAAAGAGGACCGTAAGTACTGTTTCCATTTGATCTCATCAATACTAATGATAACAGTGCATATGAACCTTTGTAATATTTATAAAATCATGAAAAACTTTTTGCAAGTAATACATCGACTTTATGAACGTTCGCTGATGATATTATAACAATTTAATGCAATTTATGTATCTATTACATGTCGCTGCCTGTTATTGCGTCTGTTGATCTTTTTGATTAATTACTCCAAACATCTTTTTGACGAGCTGATAACTGCTGTTATGACACTGACAGGCACACATTTCCGTATTGTCTGAACCGTTTGTTACCGTCTTGATGGTGCCATCGCAGGAATCATGTTCATTTTGAATGCAATTGTCAGAGTTGCCCGTGGTATCAAGTAGTATCGAGCAGTTAAGTAGTTGCTGTCATGTCGAACCGCTCCGCTCTTCCAGTGGTGCGCTCACTTCCGTAACCAGATCTTTGTTACAACGAGGGCACTTTATAGGAGGAGTTTCTTGGTTTATTTCCACCAGTTTGCTCCCGTCGGAAGGACACTTGCCTTCAAAACCTTTGTCATGAATATCAGCATGCACGAACTTTGACTCTGTTTGACATTTGAAAAGACGGTACTCTGCGTAATCTGCGTTAACGTCTGTGAGAATTTGGTCAAGGTCTGAGCTACCAAGTGGCAGTTTTGATTCGTACAGGCAGCTTTTGCACGTAAAGTGATAAATTAGCATTATTGCAATTTGATTATTTCATCCCATGTCCCCGATAGTGAGAACATGAAGTATTTGTCATGATTCCCGGATTCAAATTGCAGTATGTCTCCGGCCGCTATTTGGATTCTAAATAACTTGTTTAGGAACTGGATGAAGCTAGGGCCTGCAACTATACTCTCGGCTTCATGCTCAAACGGCTTGTTGTAATACTTTTTCAAAATTTCAGTCAGTCCGATATTGCTAAGTTCTTCCACCAAACTAGACAAGTCTACATACGTCGCATTTCTTTTGTATACCTTAATTGTTGCCATTGCAAATATGCCCCAATAGCCAGTATGCCGACACTCACTTATAGCACTTGTCTATGCGCAACACAAACTGCGTCAAGGCAGATATACTTGAGATGATAATGCAGGTACAAGAATGATAAGAGCATGCAAGTCCTGTGGAAAAGAGTTTCAAAGCTTCAATGAAGGAGTGATATATTCAAGCACTGTTAAAGGCATTTTAGATTTCTGCTCAGATAAATGTTCCAAGGATTATCTTAACGCAGTCATGAAGTAATGATGGCAAACATCTGTTGCATCTAGGCCAACTTTCCAGTACCGCTACAGGTTTCACAATCATAAGTATCTTCGGAGGAAGAATCACTTTCTGGAATAGTATGGGTTTTAGCGCCTCCGCAGCAAGGGCACATGTTTAATCGCTTTCCTGCTTCAACAATAACATGCATCTTGTCACTGACGTAGCCGCCGAGCTCGATATTCGGATCAAT
>DASTTF010000153.1:0-9739 GCA_035760305.1 Nitrososphaera sp. | reverse complement strand
AGATTGCTTCCTCTAACATCTCGACTGTCATTGCAGCCAGCAGGATAAAGAACATCTTCTTGCTGGAAAACAAGAAGAACCTATTTTTCTTATCCAATATGTGAGACAGGAAGGTCTGCAGCGCAGGGTAGCCTGACGCTCCCAGCGAATTTATCATTGGCATGGCCAATACCGAAATAGACTGCATTCATCTCCACACACGACTATACGCATTACAAGCATTTAACAGAGCTCACAATACTAGCTTTGTTTTCCTGTTTGTTGGGACTGGAAGCTGGACAACATTTGAGAGAAGAGATTTGCATCAATGCATGCCATTACTGCAAGTAATGTGGATTATGAGGTGCGAATGAGGGATAACAGCAGCTTTGCACCCGACAATTCCCACTATTCAGCTTGGCGGCTCTGCCTCAAATGTCTCCCGGTCACGTTATATGTAAGGTCTGTGTATATATAATAGGTAATTTTTGTGCAAAATAATTTTCCGATGATGGAATGGCATGTTCAACACATGGAAAAGACGGTTGTAAAGTACGTAAAGGGCCTGTCAGAGAACGCGTCGGGATGGGAGAAAAGGAATCACAAGAAATATGGCGGCCTGACGAATGTCTGCAGGCAGATAGATTATGACATAAAACACGGCGTAACCAGCGAACAGGTGCTCTCTGTCTTTCATAAAGTTCGAAATCACTCGTCCTTTTCGGAGCTGAGGAAAGGTAACGGGTCAATGGAAAGGCTGGGCGAAGTAGAGAACCACTTTACCAAACCGAAAATACAGACTCCACAGTGGTTTTAGATGCGCATTCCTGTTAGAATGCTCACCTAGTACTTTGCATCGCGTAAACACACGTCGCAGTACCTCTGAATCACTATCGCGCCTTCCAATTTGAACAACGCTTCCGTCGTTGCTACCGCTGCACAGGTTATACAAAATCCGGATGCTTTCTTTGTGCTTGATGTCGCAGGCCTGGTCTCGTATGGTTTTACCATTACACTACTACCCTTCTGCCATTTATAGAGCTTGAGATGTATCTAAGGAACCTGATAGAATGTTCCGCAAGAGTTCAATCAGCAAGCTGAGACAAAATGTATTTTATTGTTCTTGTTTCTACTTTACAAGCCCTTCCAGGTATGAAAAGTCGATGATGCCGTCGCTGAACGCCGTGATTTCTCTGTGCCAGCAGATCGGACAAAAGTCTTTGTCGGCAATCATTCGCTGCTCGTATGTGATATCTTTAATATCGTAGGCTTCTTTGCACATTACGCAGATGTTCTCGCTCATATAATCATCAACTACAAGACTTTTTGAGGGATTCTTGCCAGATCAGAGTCAATCTGCCTGCCTATCTGCTCGCATACGTCCATAGTCGTACCTTCGATACTCTTGCTCGCCCTCAACAAGTGCACGCGGAGATGATCCATCGGTACTACTAGCTTGCGTCGTATAAGATGCTTTGTCTATGGATCTGTTTTCAAACCAGAACTGCTACTCTGCCTTCATGTCTTGTCTCTTCTTTTGTCGCCAACAGCCTTGAACTTCAGACAGTCGCAGTTTCTGCATTCGAGGTTTGATCCGTGCTGTCGCCTCTGGTGCCCGCATGTGCAGTGTTCCATGCTATATCACTTGTCCTGCCAAAAACGGCCTTCTAAAGATATCTAAGTCAAATTTTGACAGCGCTCTTGCGAAAGCATTGATCCTCTCTTTCAGATGATCACAGTACGTACATCATGCCGCCGGAGACAAGCGTCACAAACTCCACTCCTGCAAGCTCTTTTGTCCTTGCGACCACCGCGTTGAGCCACAGGCTGTCGATGCCCTGGCTCCAGATCGTAACTTTCTTGTAGTGCTTTTGGCTCCCGTGGAAAAACCCGACGCAGTCCTCGACCGTGCTGTTTGCGTATTTCTGGCTTACCTCGTCAACCACCGCCTTGGCTTCCGACGGCAGATACAGGATGGTGAGCGTCGGAAAAGGTATCGCCGCCGCAGGCGCCGATGATGAAGAAGCGTCGTCGGACATTTTATTCAGCTAATGAATGGCGCTTATATCTTGATTTCGAACGCGCGTTTGTGTAATCTGACTACCGGATCGTGTTAGCTAACTTGGACTAGAAGAGATTTTATTCAAAAAATTTGACAACTCGTTAAATCCCTTTTCATGGCACATTGTCTGAGTAGGATTGTTTAAGGAACGAAAAACAAAATTCGCATTGCTGTCGCTCTTGTCAGCTCTGGTCGTTGTATCGACTGCCTTTGCGGGCATTTCGATATACGCGCAGACCGACGACAGCGAATTGACAACATTTGAAGAAGAAGCAATCGCAGAAGGAGAAGAATTTGAAGACACAATGAATGCAACAGATGACGGCAGCACCTCGACGGCCGACCTGTCATTCCTTGACGGCCTGGTAGTCTGTGACGTGGGCGCCGCAGAGATTTCAGACGAGACAGAGGTGGCGGCGTTTGACAACGCATCGCTCACCGCGCCGACAGTCTCTGTGGAGGTAATGACGGAAACAGAAGTCGCTGAACTGGCTGCCAACGAAACAGAAACAGCCAGCGAGACATCGGTGGCATCTGCCAACTGCATGCTGATGGGTGAAGACGACACCTCTACCAGCGGCAACGCCACGGATGCGGACGATGCGACGCCAGCAAGCAACATGACTGGCACTGCCAACGCAACTGACAGCGCCATGCCAGAGCTAGGCTCGAACGCGACATCGACGGCCAGCACGCCAGGATCCGACGATGAAATTCTGGTGATAGAGGGCCAGGACTTTGTACCAGGGCAGGTGGTCCTGATGTTCTCTGAAGACGCGCTGGTCGGAATAGACGACGTCGACGACAACGGAGAGATCGAAGCAAAGATCCCGGCGCCGGACAGCGGCGACACGGCGATCGCCGGCAACGATACTGCCAGCACAGAGCTCCGGTTCGTAGAGAGCGGAACGCAAAGGACAGCGACCTTTGAGTTTGACGGAGAGACGCTGACCGCGTCGGAAGGCGGAGACATTGAAGCTGCAGACGACGGCGGCGACGCAATGACAACGCCAGCTCCTTCGAGCAACGCAACCTCTACAAACAGCACTTCCACAAACAGCACCAGCAACGCAACAATGCAATAACTGCGGTTATTGCCCCACCTCCTTTCCTTTTTTGTAAAGGAAAAAGTTAATTCCTCTGCACACTGTTATTCTAGAAAATGGCAAACAAGATCAAGTGCTCCCACATCCTCGTGCAAAAGCAGAGCGAGGCCCTTGCACTGCTTGAGCGGCTGAAAAAGGGCGAAAGCTTCGCAAACCTCGCAAAAGAGCTGTCGATCGACAAGGGGAGCGGCAAGCGCGGAGGCGACCTCGGCTACTTTGGCCGCGGCATGATGGTCAAGCCCTTTGAAGAAGCGGCGTTCAAGCTGGAAAAGGGTCAGATGTCAGAGCCGGTCAAGACAGAGTTTGGCTACCACGTCATCAAGAGGCTGGACTGAGTGGACGCGTACCTGGAAGAAGAGCTGTATGATTTATTGACGTACTGCATCCAGAACCCTGAAGCCACGGACTTTGCAGGCAAAAAGGGGGCCGTGCAGGAAATAGGGCGCGAGCTTTGTGCCGACTCTGGCGCCGACGCGCTTGAAAATATGTTCTTTTCCATCGAGCACAGGGTAATGGAAGAGATCGGAGGCGACGCCAAGCCTTACCGGGCGTGGTGGAACGGCATTGCCCCTGAATGGAAGTACTGATCACTTTCTGGTCTTTACCAGCACGATCCCGGCTATTACCGCCATCATGCCGCCGAACACTAACAGCACTATTATGGTAAAGTCAGGCAGCACCGCGGTCGGGTTCTCCATACTGACCCTTATCGCCTGCTGGCCTCCTGCGTTCTCTATGCTGGTGAACCCTGCGATCTGGATCTGGGCGTTTGGCTGCGGGGTGGAGATGTGTACCTGCACCGGCGCGCCATCGATGCTGACAGAGGCGTCGCCCTCCTTTGGCGGCGGACACCCTTCCCGGATGCTGCACTCGCCAAGCGAATACACTGACAGCACCTTTGCCCTGCCAATGTCGCCCCTGAATACGTCGCTGGTGCTCGCTAGGCTGAAGGTCGGGTCAAAGAGTGCGTGCCACCTTTCCATCGGCATGGCCCCGATCTCTGTAAAGTCCAGTATCGGCTCGGCCATGAGCCCGCGCGCTTCCGTGCCAGCAAGCTTGTCCGCGAACTCGGGGAACGTGGCCTGCAGCAGGCCCATCGGCTCGTTGACGTTAATTCTGCCGTGCTCTGGCGCGTCGATGAACACCGGCCCCTCTATGACAAAGCCCCTCCAGTTGACGTCCATCAGTATGTTGTCAGTAGCATTCTTGTCCAGCTTGAACCCAGAAAACACCGGGACGATCTCTACGCTGTACGTCAGCGTGAGCATGTCAGGCCCTCCCCTAAGCACGCCGGAGTACGTAAAGTTCGCGCCGGTTATCTGGGCGGGGCTCTGCGCCTCCAAAAGGGCCCGGTTGGCCACGGCTATCAACTCATTCATGCCGCTGGCGTTCGTCCCCTCTATTGAAAACTCGATCCTCTCAGTCCTGCCGTTGAAAAGGTCCGCCACAGCGCTGCCCTGCTCGTACCTCATCGTGACAAACTTTACGCCAACAAAGCTGCCCGCGGCCCTGTCGAATTCCGGTATCAGTGATGCGTTAATCTGGGCGGCGTGGGCCTGGGAGGCAAGGCCGGCGATCAAGAGCGCGGCTATGGCAGACATGACTGTAACTTGGGTGGTTTTCGCGCGCACAGCTATTGTATGGGCATGCCTTCCCTTATCACTTTTTTCCGGCGCTTTTTTTGTCCCCTCTCATACACTTGTTTACTTTCGGGACTCCCTTTCAGAGAGTATCTGCAACCCATAAAAGATCCAGTTGCACATCTAGTGTACGACACCAAACGACCCATTTTCAGACGGGCCGGCATTGATCAATCGGCCGGTGTACTCGTCGGACCGGAAAAAGGTGGGCTTTTTGCGCAAAACCCTGCCGGACTACCTTGTGGTCAAGAAGGGCCTCGTGGGGCTTTCGAGCTACCTGATACCAAAGTCGCTTGCCGAGTCGGTGGACAAAAAGGGGATCAGGCTCAGGATAACGGCGTACGAGGCGCGGCACAAGTATTCCCATTCAAAGATGAAGCGCCTCGCCCTGTACGGCCAGGTGCCAAAGTCGGCAGTCCGGCAGCGCGTCGTCTACGACCGGGTGCAGACCCTGCGCTACAGCACGACGAGGAACAGGCTCGCCGCAGGAATCGCGCTTGTCTCCGGCGTCATGTTCCTGCTCTCCGGCTACCAGGCAAACGCCGAGATCTACAGCCTGGCGAGGGAGCAGCTGGTGGTGAACACGGCCAGGGAATTCTGGACCTACGCCGTCATACCGGTGGGCTTTCTGGCGCTTCTGAGCCAGCTGGGCGGCCTAACGGTGCTTATGGGCGCGGGGTTGTTTGCGGCAAACCGGATCAATGTAGGCAAGTTTCTTGTAATAGTCGGGACCGGGCAGGGGCTGATAACGATACTGATCAACATCGCGCTAGAGTTCTGGAGCGGCAGGTGGGCCCTTGACAACAACTATGTCACGTGGCTGACGTCTACTGCCACCGGGTTTGGGATACTGTTCGCGGTCGTTGCGTCGTACGTCACAAAGGGCAGGGGCCAAAGCATCTACTTCCGGGCCGCTAGATTCGTGTTCCGCAGGAGGGGCTAAACGTCGGCGTACATCGAGAACTCGTGCGGGTGCGGCCGCACAGCAAGCTCCACGTGCTCCTTCTCTTCGTGCTCTGCTATCCTGTCTATAGTCTCGCCGTCGAATATCGGCTTTAGGAACGCGCTGTCGCTTTGAAGCTCCTCATAGGCTTCCTTCAGGCTCGCCGGCAGATGCGTGATTCCGAGCTCCCGCCTCCTCTTGGGGCTCATCTTGAAAATGTCCTCGTTCACCGGGTCGCCGATGTCCTTCTTTTTCTTGATGCCGTCAAGGCCGGCGGCAAGCACCGCCGAGAACGCCAGGTACGGGTTGCACGACGGATCTGGCGCCCTGAACTCGATGCGCTTCAAATTAGCAAACCTAGCCCCCTTGAAGTGGGCGGGGATCCTGATTATCGCCGACCGGTTGCCGGTGCTCCACGCCACGTAGACGGGCGCTTCGTAGCCGGGCACGAGCCTCCGGTACGAGTTTGTGGTCGGCGCCACGATCGCGGCGAGGGCCCGCGCGTGCTCTATGATTCCGCCGCCGAAATAGCGAGCGGTTTGCGACATTTCCGCGTACTCGTCCGCGGAATCGTAAAAGAGGTTCTTGCCCTTGTTCCAGAGGCTCACGTTGACGTGCATGCCGGAGCCGTTGTCGAGCGCGATCGGCTTTGGCATCATGGTCGCGATCATGTTGTGCTTTTTTGCGATGTTCTTGACGATGTACTTGTAGCTCTGCACCGCGTCGGCGGCGTTGACCAGCGTGTCAAAGCGGATGTCTATTTCGCACTGGCCGGCGGTCGCCACTTCGTGGTGATGCGCGTCGCACACTATGCCAAAGTTGTTGGTGAGCACGTCGACGCATTCGTTGCGGTACTCCATCAGGGTGTCGCCGGGCGCGCTGGGGAGATAGCCTTCCTTGAGCCTGAGCGCGTAGCCGACGCTGTCAGTCGACCACGGCGCCTCCCTAGACTGGATGTGGTAGCTCTGCCCCTGGTACGGGGTCATGGTGTTGACCTCCAGCTTGTCAAAGACGAAAAACTCTACTTCCGGTCCCCAGTACGACGTGTCAAAGCCCTGATCCGTGAGGTGCTTTTCCGCCCTCTTTGCTATGCCGCGCGGGTCCCGGGGGAACGTCTCACGCTTGTCGCCGCCGCTCAGTATGTCGCAGATCAGCCTCGCGGTGGGCGTCCCGATCCAAGGCACGGTGGCAAACGTGGCCGGGTCGGGCCTTATGATGAGATCTGATTCATGTATTTCGGTAAAGCCGCGGATCGACGAGCCGTCGAGCTTTGGCAGGCCGTCGGTGAAATCCTCCACCCTGAACATCTTGGAATCCATGGTGGTGTGGTGGAACCGGCCAAAGAGCCCGGTGAACTGCAAGTCGAGGAACTTGATCTTGTCGTCCCTGAGCCGCCGCATCACCTGGTCGGCGGTAAATGTCTGCTGCTCGATCTTGCCGTCAATCAATTTATAAGGCAACTGGAATACCTCATCAGTAGGCACTAAAACTCTATAATTTAAGGCTTTAAGAGTGATCAAAAATGTCGACAGCTGGCCCGCAAAATCGGAGCGAAATGGACGCCGGAGACAGCGGCCACCTCGCGCTCAAGGATGTTTTCAGGCTGCTGAAAAAAGAGATCGAAGCGCCGGCGCTGCAGGCAATAGAGCCGGACACATTCCAAAAGATAGCCGCGTCGCTTGGCAACCTGAAGGGGCAGGGCTACGAAGGCGTCGAAGCAAGAGTGAGGGACCGCATGACGGAGCTGCTCGCAGGTGCGGCGAGATTATTGATAGAGGCGAGGCAGGCAAAGATCCGCGGGGACGAGCCGCTCGACTATTCAAAGCTCACTGACGAGGAGAAGTATGTGCTTGACGGCAAGCGCGAGTCAGAGGGCAGGATGAGCGAAGTCGTGGCCGCCACAGTCAAGGGGAGGCCGAAGGTGCTCGAGTCGATATCCGCGAGGATGAGATCAAAGCAGATAGTGGTGAGGTTCCTGAAGCCGGCGGAGGCGTTTGTCGGGGTCGACATGAGCAAGTACGGGCCGTTCCAGCAGGAAGACGTCGCGTCGCTGCCGTTTGAAAACGCGCGCTCTATAATCGCAGGCGGCACCGCGGTCGAAGTGCACGTGGAATAATAAGCAAATAAATACCTATTTTGCGATCGTACGATCGCTTGGTCCACCTCGGCATCGACATCGACCAGTTCATCCTGCTGACGATCTACCCTGCGGCCGCGTTTTTCGCGGTGGGGTTCATCGCCAGAAAGACCAAGATGCATGCCGCAAAATCATACCTGCTGCAGGCGCTGACTTGCATCGCGTTTTCAATAGCCTACTTTATAGCCGTGCCAAACGGCGGCGCGCAGGGGCTCGCGATAGTGCTGGGGATGTTTGGCGTGCTCCTGCTGTTCATGGCAAGGAAGCAAAAGATACAGCAGCCAGAGCAGCAGAGCGTCTAATGCAGGTTTAGCATCTTGTTTGCCTGCTCGATCCTGCTGTCCATCAGGCCCTCGATCCACGTGTGGAACTCGCGCTCGGCCACTTCAAAAGAACAGTTGTTCTTGCTCATGTATCTCTGGACAAACTTTACCTTGGTCCAGAGGTATGCCAGCTCGTCGCCGTCATCGAGACTCATCATGAGCTCACAACCTACCGTCGTGAACATCGTACTTAAGGTTGACGCTTGATTTGTAGGTCCCCTGCCAGCCACAAAAGCATATTACGACGATAAAATTCTATGATGTCGTAATGATAAAAGGCAAAGTCGCGGTAATCACGGGGGCGAGCAGCGGAATAGGCTACGCCACCGCCCTTGCGCTGTCAAAGGCAGGCGCCAGGATAGCGGCGGGCGCAAGGCGCGCCGACAGGCTAGAGTCGCTGCAGAGCGAGATCGCCAAGGCCGGCGGCGAAATCCTCATCCAAAACCTGGACGTCACGAAAAAGGCCGAGTGCGACGTCTTTGTCGACGCGGCGGTGAAAAAGTGGGGCACCGTGGACATTCTCGTCAACAACGCCGGCCTTATGCCATTGAGCTTTTTCAAGAGCCTGAAGGTCGACGAGTGGGACCGGATGATCGATGTCAACATCAAGGGGGTGCTCTACTGCACCGCGGCGGCCATCACCCACATGCTGGCCAAGAAATCCGGGCACATCGTCAACATCTCTTCGGTGGCCGGGAGGGTGGTGTTCCCGGCAGGGAGTGTCTACTGCGCGACAAAGCACGCCGTAGCCGCGCTAAGCGAAGGGCTGAGGCAGGAGTTCAGTGTAAGATCGAACATACGGGTCACATGCATAGAGCCGGGCGTGGTCGCGACCGAGCTGACAAACACCATTACCGACAAGGCGCTGGAAAAGTTTGTCGAGTCGGTGAAGCAGATGGAGGCGCTGCAGGCGGAAGACATCGCAAACGCGATCCTCTTCGCGGTCGAGTCGCCTACCCACATGAACGTGAACGAGATACTCATAAGGCCGACGACGCAGGAGCGCTAGACTCCCTTCAGGGAGTCGCTTTTGGCGAGCCCCACAAGTGAGCAAGCGATAAAACTATTGCCGCAGCAGATCAGCCATGCCGCCACTGCTGTTTATCGCCGCCTGCGCCAGCATCGTGATCGCGCCCTTTCTCTTTGAATCCTATACCTTCCACCTTTACGCGGCAGGCGACCCGGACTTTTTCGTATTTTCCGGCGCCCGGCTGTGGGTGTTTCTTGGGTCAGAGCTGGGCCTTGGGTTTGCCATCGGCCGGGTTTCCCGGCTGCCCCTTTACGCCGCGGCCGGCTGCGTCGCAGCTGCAATACTGGCATTGACTTTATTGCTGTACCAGTTCTGCGACGACAGGCAGTGCTACTATTCCGGGCCGGACGGGATCAGCTGGCTCAGGCTTGCTGTCCTGCTCTTTGCCGCCGCGGCCACCGGCCTGATGATGGGTAGCAAATCGAGAAAAGAGCCTGCAAGGAAAAGCAACACCAGCGCAGTCCTGTTTGGTATGACGACTGCCGTGTTTCTAGGCTACTATCCTGAGGCCCTGCTTTT
>DASTTF010000152.1:0-4002 GCA_035760305.1 Nitrososphaera sp. | reverse complement strand
CGTTATCCTGATCACGTTTACGCTGACCGTGCCAAACGTCCCGATGGCAAAGTAGATCAGCTTCCTTTTCAGCGGAATGTCCATCTTTAGCAGAAACGCCAACATCACGAGCGTAAAGATTATCATGCTGTGTACGCCAGCGGACGGCCAGTACACCTTGAGCGCAAACGGGCCGTGCAGGCCGTTCAAGATCAACAAATTGTCCCTTGCGTTTGCAGGGTTGGCAGGGTTGTCGGGGTCTTCGGGGCCGACGTTGACAACATAGTCGTCGATAAAGTTGATGACTCCCTGGTCTATCTGCAGGTATATCGGGACTATGAACTGGAGCGGCCCCAGCGAATCAAACGGAAAGAACGCGTCTAGCGCGAGTATGGCCGCGCTGCCTGCGAGGTATATTGCGCCGGCAGGCGCTATCTTGTACCATTTCTTGCCAAAGAGTATGAAAAGCGAGCTTGAGACATAGACTGACATCACGATAAAGTCCCACAGCCACACCCAGCTGTCGACGAGCGAGACGGTGTACGAATCCGCCCCGTCCCGGATGTATTGTTCCAGCCCGACGGGAAGGACCGCGAAATACGCGATTGTCAGCGCGGCGAGCCCGAGTACGATAAAGAACCTTGTCTTGCTGATGCGGTATTTCAGTCCGACCAGCTCGGCCGCGATGAACGCCATTGCGAACAAAAAGCCGCCCCTCCCCTGGTTCCAGGAAAGGCTGAAGCTGTCAGAGTAGGCGACGAGCGTGTAAATTATCGGCGCAATCAGCACAAGCGTGGCCACTATGCTTGAATTGATGCCAAATATCGTATAGCCCGCGGCCGTGCCGGAGGCAACCGTCTTGTCGCCGGACAAATTTCATCACTTTTGCGCCGCATTGGGCATAAAAACGTTCGACTGCACGATCGCTTCAGTGAACCACTTTGGCACAATGTCCTGCGCGCTTTTTAGCAGGAAGGAAATGCTGCTGTCAAGGATGTACGTCGTCGCATAGTCGTCCTTGCTCCTGACGCTTCTTCCGTACGCCTGCACGAGCCGGAGCACCGTGTTCCATGTGTACCACTTTGGGTCGCGCTCTTTCATTTTCGCGATTCTCTTGTCGGTAAGGTCCGGGTATGGCACCTTGACTATGATCTGGAACCGCGAGAGGTCGTCCTTGAGGTCCACCCCAAGGTGCAGCGAAGGCGATATCAGCACAGTCGGCTTTTTGCTAGAGTAGTGCCTTTCGAGCACTTCGCTCCTGTCGAGCTTTGAGCCGGTTTCTATCAGCCGGCCTGCGTTTTCCTTGCTGATGTTGTCCTTGATGAACTGGAGCTGCGAATACGACGTCGTGTGGATTATGCCCTTTTCGTCTTTGTGTTTTGACATGATTTCATCGACAGCATTTACAATCTTGGGCATGCTCTCGCTCATTGTTTTGGCACTGAGCCACGCAGTATTTTTCATATGGATAAGCCTGTTCTTTACAGGAAAGTCGGACTCTTCTATCCTAATGAATTTCACCTTGTCAGATTCGAGGCCGGCTGTCTTGCAAAGGTTGTCCTTGCTCAGTATGGTCGCGCTCATGAAAAGCGTGACCGTACCCTTGTCAAGTATGGGATCAAAGTAGCCGGAAATGTCCAGCGGGACCAGCGCCACCTTTTGCAGCTGGTTTGAAGCGTCGTACTGCAGGCTGGAGACTATCCAGTTGTCCTTTTTGGCCTTCATGTCGTCGATGGCTGCCGCCAGGCTCGTTTCGCGCTCCCGCGTGTCGATCAGGTTCTTTTCGGTGAACGGCTCGGCCATCACCTTCTGGTTGCTCCGCTCGATTATCCTCTCTGCCCTTTCTGCAAATTCAAACATCTTTTCCCTCAGCTCGACGCAAAAGTCGATCCACGTTTCAATCTCCTCCACCTTATTGTCAGGCATCTGCATCTTTAGGAACGGCAGCATGTTCCTGCGGATCGTGAAGCTCTTAAAGTCGCCGACCTCGGACTCTAGCTGGTGCGCCTCGTCGAGGATGAGCAGGTTTCTCTTCTGGGTCGATCCGGCGTAGAACAGGTCCGACAAAAAGTACCGATAGTTGTACACCGTGTGGCTCGACTTTGCCCCGATCCACTTTTGGTGGAAGTAGTGGCACGGCCGCCATTCGAGCTCCACTATCTTTGACTTTGACTGCAAGTCCTTGACGTACTTGCGCTCTGCAAACGGGTCCAGCTTTACTATTTCGCGTATCGTGCCCTCGCCTTCGACCTTGTAGTCCATCATCCGCGTCTTGTACGCGCAGTCGTACCCGTCGTCCTTGACGCATGGGCCGTAGTCACAGCTCTCGTCGAGCCCCATGTCCTCCTTGACGATGCAGGGAAAGTTGCCCCTGCCCTTGACCTCGACTACGAAGGGAAAGTCGCGCCGGTACTGCGTCTGCAGGTCCTTTGTCGCGGTGCAGATGTGGGAACTACCGAGATACCGCGCGAGCGCTATCGCCACAGGCGTCTTGCCAAATCCCGTGGGCGCTTCGAGAAAGATCTGCCGATAACCTGACTTGATAGCCGACTCGACGTCAGCAAGCACGCTCTTTTGCTTTTCACGAATCTGCGGGAATGGAAAATGCGCGAGTATTGCTGACAAGTAAACGCTCTGTCACTTCGCCTCTCGCCCTTTTTAAGGTTGGGGCTTCTCGTACAGCCAGCAGCGGACATAGCCGGTGCCGGTCTTGAACTCTGGAGGGTCCTGCCTGCACGCGTCCATCGCGTGCGGGCAGCGCGCGTAGAACCTGCACCCTGGCGGCGGGTTGAGCAGGGATGGCGGGTTGCCCTTTACAAAGTGTATCTTTTTTTCCTTCGACCGCAGCCGCGGCACGGCGGCGATTAGGGCCTGAGTGTAGGGGTGCTTTGGATTCCTGTAAATGTCGCTTGTGGAGGCGACTTCGACCAGCTGGCCGGAGTACATTATGCCCACCTTGTCAGCCAGCTGGGAGACCAGCGCCAGGTCGTGCGTGATAAGGACTATTGATATGCCTTTTTCATTGCGCAGTTTTTTGAGAAGGCCGATTATCTGCGACTGCACCAGCACGTCAAGCGCGGTCGTCGGCTCGTCCGCTATCAAGAGGTCGGGCTCGAGCAAAAGCGCCATCGCGATTACGACGCGCTGCTTCATGCCCCCTGACAGCTCGTGTGGGTACCGCTTTGCGACTGACGGCTCAAGCCCAACCTGGCTGAGCGACTCGGCTATCTTTTTCTCTACGTCGCCTTCAAACCGGTGCTCCCTGAGAACCTCGCGCAGCTGGCTTTCAACCGTGTAGACGGGGTCGAGCGCGTTCATGGCGCCCTGAAAGACCATCGCTATCTTTTTCCACCTTATCCTGTTATTGAATTCCGATGCCGGCATCTTTGAAATGTCGTCGCCGTCCAGAGTCACGCTGCCGCCGGTGATTTTGCCGGGCGGCTGCATCGAGCGCATTAGGGCCGCGCCGAGGGTGCTCTTGCCGCACGCCGACTCGCCAACGATGCCAATTGACTCGCTGCCTGACAGCTCCAGGTTGACTCCGTCCACTGCCCTGACCGGACCCATCTCGGTGATATAATATGCCTTGAGCTCGGATACCGCGAGTTTTGGCAACCAACAGAGCATCCCTTGCGCATTATAAGAGGATTCTGCCACTTCACAGCTGTTATATAACGACGAAAACAAGCTCGCCTAGGCCGTGGTGGCAGGCGACTCCAAAGGGACGCGCGTTAATATAGAAAAGGCTGTAAAGATTCCCAAGGCAGTCAGTGACATTGAACCGCTCGTTGAATTTGAAAACAGGTAGATAGGAATGGTGGACATCAAAAGGACGCATTATGCACGCCAGCTCGACGACACGTTGGTGGGGCAGCAGGTGAGGGTCGGCGGCTGGATAGAAGACGTCCGCGACATTGGCAAGCTCGCGTTTGTAACAATCAGGGACGTCACCGGGGCGTGCCAGGCGATCGTGACTGGCGACAGCGTGCCGGCAGCCAGGCAGGCGCCGCGGCAGAGCGCGGT
>DASTTF010000151.1:0-5884 GCA_035760305.1 Nitrososphaera sp. | reverse complement strand
TCATTAAGAAGGTGACCTGGACGGTCATCGAGACCTCTTGCTGGCCCGGCAGTATCGGGGTTGACGCTCCTGCTGATTCCAGCGAAAAGTCCCTGTACATGACCGGGAAGTACACGTCGTTCAGGTTGATCGACTTTACTCCCGTGATCTCCATGTCTACCGCGGCTGCCGCGCTGTTTGCGCGGATTCGTGCGTTGTCGATTGCGTCCTCGATCAGGCCGTTGCGGATCTCTTCCTGCCTCTCGGTGGAGACAAAGAAGTATGCACCGTTCACGTTGGTCGCTCCGGCAGCTACTGCGCCGTCGATCACGCTGCCGACGTCCTCGCTAGCATCTAGAGTCACCGTCACGCTGTTGTGGGCGACGTATCCTGTGATCTCGTTCTTTGGATCGCATTCAGGAGGCTGCGGGTAGATCTCGATGCACGGCGGCGACCTCCATTCGTATGTCGGGTACACGGTGTACCAGCTGGTGCTTATCTGGTCGTCATCTATGCCAAGATCCCTGAGAGCCGCCAGGACCTTTTCCATCAGCTCTGCGTTTGCCGCTGTGGCTTCTTCCGCGGTCTTGCCGTTTGTCTCGACTCCGATCGTCACGGAGACTTTGTCAGGATCGACCTTTACCGTCGCCGTGCCTGACGTGGAGACTATTGACTGGATTACATCCTCTATCTCCTGTTCACAGACCTCGGCGCCAGTTGGACACTCCAAGTCCACCGGCAACGGATCCTCCGAGTTCTGCGCCTGCGCACTTAGCATCTGGCCGCCCGTTATGCTGGCTGCCACCATGCCGATTGCAAGTATGCCCGCAATCAGGGCCAACGTCCTTTTGTTCGTCTGGTTTGACATATTCAGACTTGTTTACTATGGCGGGATAGGTAAGCCTAGGTTTCAGAACGCTGTTAGACCGGCCGTTCGCCGTTCCAGAACGCCCATTCTGCAATTGCCATGCTTGGAATGTGGCAAAAAGCGGCCGCACGCTACAAGATTTACAAGTTTATGTGCCAAACATAGAGTTAGTGATATTGCAAATCATGTTTTCAGCCAGATTAATCACATCGTCAGCAGCTGATATTTTATCGCAAAAAGTGGAACGATCAGGCCGTTCCAACCCCTAGAACGCCCCTGGTTGCTGTTCTAAACCATAGAATTAAGATTGAAAGTTTGTTAAATAATGGCAATAAAGGATGCGCGATAGTTGATGGCAAGAAATTCCATGTTTGGCATGGCCGGTATAGGCATTGCAGCAGCGATAGGCTTTGTGTTTGCACTAAGTTCGCTTGGAAGCACTCTGACTCCGCCTGACGTTGGTAGCCAGGATGTGTTTGAAATTGGGATGCCTATTGGGCTCAATTCGACACAGGAATTGAAAAAGTTTTCCACGATTGACGAGCTCAGGGCGTTCCTGATCGGCCTTGAAGCAAACAGGGAACAGCTTGCCCGGTTTAGCGGAGACACCTTTAGAGAAGGATCTATAGGCTCCGGAAGCCCCATGCTGACTGTTCCTGAACCCGAGAGTCTCGATAGCTTTGGTCCGGATGCCGCACAATCTTCTGTTCCTACTGACGACTTTAAAGCAACATTATCAGACCAAGATTCAGCTGACTATTCAACTACCAACGTCCAGGTGGAAGGAGTCGACGAGCCGGACTTTCTAAAGAACGATGGCAGGTACGTCTACATACTGTCAGGCGAGCGGGTGACTATAGTCGACGCCTTCCCGGCAGAGAACGCGACGGTCGCGACAAAGATAGCGCTCGACATACAGGAGGGCCAGTACCTGCAGAATATGTTCCTGAACAACGACACGCTGGTGATATTCTACCAGGAATACAGTGAAGACTTCATCATACAGGAATACGACTTTGCCCCGCAGCCGGTGTACCAGCCAAAGACACACGCGATGGTGCTGGACGTATCTGACAGGGAGAACCCCGAAGTCCTCAACGACTATGAAGTGTCGGGCAACTACAACAACGCGAGGATGATCGGCGGGCAGGTGTACCTGGTCACCACGAGCGACCTCTACGACTACCGCCACCCGATAGTGCCGCTGGTGAGTGAGGCGGGGAGCACCATCGTCAGGCCCGCGATATACTACTTTGACAACCCCGAGCTGTACTACGCGTTTAACACGGTGACTTCGATAGGCATCGCCGGCGAAGCGGAAAACGCGGTCAACTCGACCACGTTCATGATGAACCCCGCAAGCACAATGTACGTGTCGGAGGACAACATCTACAGTGCGTACGAGAAGAACCAGCCGTATTACTACTACCAGACGAACACCCTGGACAGGTTCTTTGAAGCGGTCGTGCCCCTGCTGCCCGAGGAAGTGCAGCAAGAGATCCGGGACATTGAAAGCAGCGACGATCAGAGCCCGTCGGAAAAGTGGGACAGAGTCTCTGAACTGTTGCAGGACACGTACAACAGCATGTCCGAGCCTGAAAAGACCCGGCTCTTTGAGGATATACGGGAGGCGCTTGCGGCTTACGACGAAAGGATAGCAAAGGAAACGCAGGCGACGGTCATACACAAGATAGCGATCGGGCCGGAAGGGATCAACTACGGCTCGCGGGGCGAAGTGCCCGGCAGGCTGCTCAACCAGTTCTCGATGGACGAGGACGGCGACAGGTTCAGGGTGGCCACGACGTCCGAGTTCTACTCGCCGTACCGCGGCTCGACGCTCTACAACAACGTCTACGTGCTTGACGAGGGCATGGAAATAGTTGGCGAGCTGGAAGAAATTGCGCGCGACGAGTCGATATACTCTGCCCGATTCATGGGCGACAGGCTCTACCTCGTCACGTTCCAGAGGATAGACCCGTTCTTTGTGATCGACCTGTCAGAGGACGATCCAAAGGTGCTGGGCGAGCTAAAGCTGCCCGGGTACTCGAACTACCTGCACCCCTACGACAAAGACCACGTCATAGGCATCGGCAAGGAGACAAAGGAGGACCAGTACGGCGGAGTACAGGTGCTGGGGGTAAAGCTCGCGCTCTTTGACGTGTCAGACGTCGCAAGCCCGGAGCTAGTAGAAGCCTACGAAATAGGCGGCAGCGGGACGGACTCGGAAGTGCTGTACGACCACAAGGCGCTGCTCTTTGACAGGAGCAAGAACGTGCTGTCGCTTCCGGTGTCGATATACCCGGACTACAACGATCCCCGGCCGTTTGAGGACGGCAGGTACGTAGAGCCCAGGGTTTGGCGCGGGTTCTACGTCTTTGGCGTCGACCCGGAGGCGGGCTTTGACCTAAGGGGGACGGTGGAGCACTTTGACGACGCGAACGACTATTACTACACCTACGGCACGCAGGGAAGCAGATCGTTCTACATCGGAGACGTGCTCTACACGGTGACTCTCAACAACCTGATCAAGATGAACGACCTTCAGAATCTGGAAGAGATCAACGAGCTGGAGATAGGCCCCACCGGCGGGATAATAAAGTACCCGACGCTGAAAGGCGACGAGCAGTAGGCCGCTGTTTGGGTAAACACCGGACATTGGGCGGAAAAGAAATTTCAGTGCAGTAACTACACTACGCTTATGTCGAACCTGTAGCCAAAGCTCCCTTTCTCGAACCACGAAGCCTGCACCTGGAGCTCGTAGTGGCCCCGCTCGAGATTGATAAAGAACTCGTTGTTTATGTTGTACGACTTGCGGAGCAGCTGTATGGCCCCGGTGTCAGTGTCCCGGGCAGTCACCCTCATGCCCTCCGCGGTCCTGTAATCTGCAGAGTCAAACCTGACGTGCGCGCCGCTTGCAAGCTGTATAGGTTCGGTGTTGTTTGCCTCGTACTGCGCGACCGCGCCGCTTGCGTCCTCCGGTCCCTCTAGCAATACTAACAGCATCTTGGGAGGCTCGCCGCTTGGCGACGCAATCGTCGTGTTGTCATTATCGCCGTTGACCTGAGGAGGAAGCATCATGCCCGGAGCTAAAAAGTATACCATGCCTGCTATGACAGCGGCTGCACCGATAGCAGAAGCGGCTATTACGCCCTTCTTGCCTTTATCCACACAATATGGGGTCTGAAAAATTATTTAAGAGATGCCCGTATAGTCTCTATAAAAAACTACACTATGTATTCAGAAAACCCGATATATGGAATTATATCAAGCACGAATCTAGCTCTTTCAGCCAGAAAATAGCCCTATTGTATTACACGCACGTATCACATGTATAATTTTGTACTACATGCCAAAAGCCAAGTTTGAACATCCACACTCAAAAGTCAGGGCCAGAGTCGACCATCCTGCTAGCCTGGTGGCAACAATCCCTGAAGATAGCTCATGCCATGCGCTTGCAGGCCGGGGACTCTATCGAATGGATCTGGATGACAGAAGGTTTTGAGTCCTACGTCAAGATAAAGAAGATCCTCGGAGCAACTTCCTGATCCTGACGCACTTATCAACCCAACTTTTCTTTCAAAAAGCTAGAACATTGATCGATAATGCTTTGTAAAAATGCCATATGCGAGATTATTCTACTTTCATTCTCTATCCAGGGGTTTAGATAGAGAAGAACTTTGGCTTTATCGTGTGGCGATGGTAGCCTATTATAACCTTCAATTAAGGCATTCATGCCTTCTAAATCTCTTAGGACCGCATAGACTCCTTTCGATTGGCCGTGTTCTTTGACTTCCCCCATTAGTCCCATCTTTATCAGGAACCATTCTGCATTAAGGACAGCATGTTTCAAAAATGTCAAGTCAACGGGAGCAATGGAATTAGACGACTTGTTATCGGTTGAGTGCAGCATTTGGAGAGCAAGGAAAAGGGAATCTTTAGCCGCTTTGCAGTTGATACGAAGCTTGTCAACTTCATCTATTCTGCTTCTTAGTGAGCTGAATAGGTTGACAACGTTTGACCTACTAGCTGGTTCGCTAGAGCTTCCAACTCTCACATAAGCACGAAACTTGTCTCTTACAAAATAGGGCTTTTTGGGCTCTTCGGATCTTATTTCGATAACAACAAAATATTTCGAATCCTCTGTCATAGCTTTCGTGCCATAAACAGGTACAGGATCTAATTCAGAAACTCATGACTAATTTTCAGTCCAATTGCATCTTCTGTACCAATGTCGTAACCGTTCTTTTCGTATCCCAGAATTTTCTGGGTGTCTTCTGGATCTCTCACCGTGTCGATACCTAAGACTATAGTTCCGCCATTTGTATTAGCCATTGCGCAAAAATGCTTTGCAAGGGGAGGTACTAGATTTTTCTTCTCCCGCCCTTGTCCCTTCAAATCGAAAATATCACTCTCAACGACGTGTATATCAAGAATTCTATTTAGTATTTCCATGTTCCAATCTTCAAGCCTTGAAGGAAGTTTAGGAAGGTTCACTGAGTGCCGCCCTATCCTTGATGTCTTAATGGTAGTTCTTTGATTTTTACCAGCTTTTCTAGCTGCCTGATCTCGTTCTATTTCCTTCTTGACCGCTTCCATGATCTCGGGTAGATTCTGCTGTAATTGGGCCATCAAAAGTCTATTACGTCGATCTCATCGTTAAGGCCACGAATTAAGGCTGAAAATTCAGGCGATGCCGGTATCTTCTTAATTTCCTTCGTGCCTGAAGAGGAGTACTATGTCTATGTTATTTCTTTTTTGATAGTCTTGATAGTCGGTATTGAATAAAGGCGCATCAGTTTGATTGCAAACCGGATGCCGTCGCCAGTGGATGCAAAGATCCCAAGCTCTTGCAAAAAGTCAACGTCGCCCTTGTCCAAGCCTACCGTCATTCTATGCTTTTTCATGCCTCTAATAGAAAATTAATAGGTGCGATATTGCACCTATGCCTTGTCGTGCTAACCCCTGCCCAGAAAGCTCTACAATGGAAGACATTTATGGAAACTTACTTCGGTAAGCACAATTGGGTTACGCTTTTCT
>DASTTF010000150.1:0-23036 GCA_035760305.1 Nitrososphaera sp. | reverse complement strand
CCATCGCGCCGGCCGCTGTGACCCATTCGGTGACAGAGAAGTAGACTGGCACGTTTGCGTCCTCGATGCGCTCGGATATTTTCTTTGTGAACGGGCCGCCCATCGCGCCGATCAGGATCGGCTTTTTCCCCTGCTTCTGGAACGACGCCAGCACGTCTACGATAGTCTCTTCGAGTGGGTCGTCCTGGAAGACGAACCACGGCATGACGATGTCGACGTTGGGGTCGTCCATGAAAGTCTGTATCGCAAACCTGTAGTCGTCCGCGTTTGCAGAGCCGGTGATGTCGCACGGATTGCCGCTCTGGATCACGTACGTCGGCGGATAGTGGTCCTTGAGCGTCTTTTTGCTCTGTTCGGTCAGCTCTGCCACCTGGAGTCCGAGCCTCTCAAAGTGGTCGATTGCGGCAATGATGGGGCCCGCGCCGTTCGTGACCATCGCCACCCTGCCGCCAGTTGGCACCGGCTGCCAGGCGAGCGCCTTGAGCGCGGCGGTGAGCTCTTCATAGCTGTCTACCGAAATGATGCCTGCCTGGTCGAGCGCCCCCTTGACCACCCCGTACGAGCCGCCAAGCGAACCCGTGTGCGACGCGGCCTGCTTTGCTCCCCTGGTGCTTCTGCCGTTCTTGAAAACCACGATCGGCTTGCCACGCTCTTTTATCGCCCTCTTTGCGGTGTTCATGAACTTGCGGCCGTCGCCTAGCCCCTCGACGTAGAGGCCGACCACCTTTGTCTGCGGGTCCTCCGACAAATACCAGATCATGTCCGCTTCGTCCACGTCGGACCTGTTGCCGTACGATATCATTTTGCTCATGCCAAAGGCGTCCGAGCTCTCCATGAACGCGATCCCGACGGTTCCGCTCTGGGAGAGGAACGCGACGTTGCCCTTCTTTGGCCGCAACATCCTCTCGTGGCCCTGGAACGCGCAGTCGAGGCGGTTCTCGCCGTTGAACATGCCGATGCAGTTGGGGCCGATGATCCTGATACGCAGCTGCTGCGACAGCTCTTTGATCTGCGCTTCGATGGCGGCGCGCTCGCCTCCGAGCTCCTTGCCTCCGCCGGAAATCACGACGAAATTGTGGATGCCCTTCTTTGCCGCCGACTTTAGCAACTCCGGCACGAACTTCAGGTCGACCGTGACGACCACAAGCTCTACCTTGTCGGGAATGTCCTCAAGGCTCTTGTACGCCTTGATTCCCATTATCTCCGGGTAGCCCTTTGCGTTCACAGGATACACTTTGCCCTTGTAGTCGTGCTTTACCATGCTCTCAAGCACAGAGTTGCCCACCTTGCCTGCCTCCGGCGAAGCGCCGATGAGCGCGATCGACTTTGCATTGAAAAAGATATCCATGTATTCCGAGTCGGGCTGGGCCTTTGAAATTATCTCCATTTCCGGCTTTTCGCGCAGGAGGATCTTGGCGTCGACTACGACATAGTCGTTTTCATAGAATATGACAGGATTAAAGTCGATGCTTTCATAGTACGGCGCCATCTCGGTCCCGAGCCTGCCGATGCTGACGAGCGCCTCTGCGAGCATGCTCATGTTGACAGGCGCCATGCCGCGGAAGCCCTTCAGGATCTTGTTGCCCTTCAGGTCCTCTATCATGCTTGCCGCGTCTTCCTTTGTTATCGGCAGAACCCTGAACGACACGTCCTTGAAGATTTCAGTGTAGATGCCGCCGATGCCGGCCATGATGACCGGGCCAAACTGCGGGTCGTTCTGCAGGCCGACGATCAGCTCGATGCCGCCCGGCGCGGCCATCTTTTCGAGCAGCACGCCCTTTACGCTGTACTGCTTGCTCAGCCTGCCGTACATGTCGTTGAATGTCTCCTTCACCGCGGCCTCGTTCTGCAGGCCGACCTTGACCCCCTTTACGTCGGTCTTGTGCAGGATCTGGGGCGACACTATCTTTGCGACGAGCGGGTAGCCCATCGCCTGCGCCTGCATGCCGGCCTCGTCAACGCTCTTTGCGAGCGCGTACTTTGGCACCTTCACCCCGTATTCCGTCAAAACCTGTTTAGCGAGCTCTTCGGTGATTACTTTTTCCTTTGTCGAATAAACGTCATTAAAGATTTTCTGGACCTTCTCGTTGGCCATATTGAGGAAAAAGCCAGTTCAGCTTCCTATATAGTTACCTCAAGCTTGAAACATATTATTTCTGCAAATCTTACAGCATCTGGCAGAACATTCGTCCAATTCTTAATTATAATTTGCTGTGCCGCCTGAAATAGATGACTTGCAGCTACGCGGGGCTTTGCAAGCACTACCATCCCGAAAAGGCAAAGTGCCGCTTTGAAGGCGTCGCCATTGAGCAGTGCATAGCCTTCCACCGGTTCAGGCAGCACGAGCACAGCAAAAAGATCTGGGTTGAAGCCTAGTCACTTCAAGACTTTTGTGAAATTGTTGTAGACAGTCCTGCATCTCTTTGACAGTTCTTCGACGTCGCCCGGCGACGGCAGTATGCTCTCTGGCCTGATCTTTTCGGTGCTCACCTCTGCGCCGTATTCGTGCATCCACGACTCTATGAGTGGCCTGTCGACTTCAAGGTGGAACTGCACGCCGACTGCCGAGCCTATCCGAAACGCCTGCGGGTAGAGGTCCGAGTACGCGAGGATCTTTGCATTCGCCGGCAGGTCGTACGTGTCGCCGTGCCACTGGAAAACCCTGATCGTCTTGTCAGTCACGCCCCTGAAAATGTCGTTGCTGCTGGCCGGGGTCACGTAGACAGAATGCCAGCCTATCTCTTTCTGCTTGCCCCTGTAGACGCGCCCGCCGGCGGCCTGCGCGATCAGCTGCGAGCCGAGGCACACGCCCAGCACCGGCGTGTTGTTTTTAATCGCGTCCTTGATCAGGTCCTGCTCGCGCTGCAGGTACGGCAGGCCGTCATAGACTGCCATCGGGCCGCCAAGGATCACGACGGCGTCGTAGCCCTTTGCGGCGGCAGGTACGGGATCGCCCTGCGCGCTGATCTTTTCGATTTCAAACCCGTCTGACCTGAACATCTCCTCCAGCGTGCCGAGCGTCTCGCACGCGACATTCTGCACGGCCAGTATCCTGCGCAACAGCCGGTGGTCATCATACAGCGTATTTATTCCATGTGAGGGCAAAATGTTAAATCTCGCAAGCGCGAAGTACAGATCGGCGGATGGGCTACCAATACAACGCCAATGACGACGAGACCATCGAACGGCTTCGCAGTTTTATCGGCATGCTCAACGAGGAGTCGGAGAAGGGCTCTGTCATCGTAGTCGAGGGCAAGCGCGACGCAGAGGCGCTCTCAAAAGTCGGGTTCGCTGGCAGCCCTGCAGTCTTCCATCGCTTTAGGGGAATAGCCGACTTTCTCGACAGCCACGACAGCGCCGGCAGAAAGATGATCCTGCTACTCGACATGGACAGGACCGGCAAGTACCTCACGAGCCGGCTCGTGTCGCAGCTCCAGTCGCGCCGGCACGGCGTGAACCTGTCGTACAAGAGGTCGCTGGCCCGGATAACAAACGGCAAGGTGAGGCACGTGGAGGACCTGGTGGCGTATGCTCCGCGCCTGTCAGGCATTACCGGCAGCCGCAAGGACCTGTACTTTTACACCTAAGCTATCATCCTCACGGTTCACAAAGCACTTATATTCAAGCAAGGAAAAATGTTTCACATACCAAAACTACGAGGTTATGAAAGAAATTGCCTAGCACAGGTATCGTAAAATATCACGTCAAATTAAAATTTGAAGTTGATGGTTTGGTTGAGAAGGCAGACATCATCGGCGCTATTTTTGGACAGACCGAAGGTCTTCTGGGGCCGGAGATGAATCTCAACGAACTGCAAAAAGTGTCCAAGGTTGGAAGAATCGAAGTAAACGTCGACACCAAGGTCAACACGGCAAAGGGGGACGCGCTGATACCCATGAGCACCGACATCTCTACCGCTGCGCTAATTGCAGCGGCAATCGAGAGCATCGACAAGGTCGGGCCGTTCCAGGCCAAGTTCAACCTGATGGGGATAGACGACATACGCGCAATCAAAAAGAAGGTCATAGTCGACCGCGCCAAAAAGATAGTGCAAGACTGGGCCACCAAGACGATAAGCGAGGGAGAAGAGATGCTCAAGGACGTCTACGACGCAAGCAAGCCGGGCAAGCTCACCAGCTTTGGCAAGGCCCAGCTGGCATGCGGCACGGGGGTTTTCGATTCCGACTGGATAATACTGGTGGAAGGGAGGGCCGATGTGATCAACCTGCTCCGGGCAGGGTTTGACAACGCCATCGCGATAGAAGGCGCTCGCATTGACGAGACCGTGACAATGCTCACGGACGGCAAGCGCGTCGTCGCGTTCCTGGACGGCGACAGGGCAGGCGACCTCATCCTGAAAGAGCTGCACGGAGTGGTAAAGCTGGACATGGTGCTCCGGGCACCGACGGGAAGGGAAGTCGAAGAATGCACGCCGATAGAGCTCGCCGAGATTCTAAAGGACGCCCTTCCAATAGCACAGCCGCAGTCCGCCCAGCCGGCGCACCAGCGCCACGATCGCGACCGTGATCGTGACCGCGACAGGAGGCACCCGCGCAGGGACCGGGAACGCGAGCCCCGCGAAGAATACCGCGCGCCGCCACCGCAGCACCACGAGCCTGCACCGGCGCAGCCGTCAAAGGAAGTGATCGCCGAGGACAAGCCCGAGATACTCACCGCGGTCCGCGACGTCTACCCACAGATAAACGAGACGCTCGAGGCAGTGCTGCTTGACGGCTCTATGAACAAGCTGCTCAAGGTGCCAGTGTCCGAAGTCATCAAGAGGCTCGACAGCGCCGAGGGCGGGAAGCTGCTGGTCATAGACGGCATCGTCACCCAGAGGCTCGTGGACGCGGCCGACAAGGCCGGCATCGAGTACATCGTGGGCCACAGGACGGGCGATCTGAAAAAGCCGGCCGACATCCGCGTCAGGACCTTTGGCGACATTGGGATAAGCAACTAGCGATAATGCCCGAGATCAAGCTTCAGCACATACTGACCATAGTGGAGCTCCTCTCAAAGGGGGCACGCCACAATTTCGTCGAAGTCACGACTACCGAGCTCGGCAAGGAGATCGGCAGGTCGCAGCAGGCCGCTTCAAAGCACCTGCTTGATCTCGAAAACTCCGGCTACATCGAGCGGGCAAAGAAGGGGCAGAAATTTGCAGTTAGGGTCACGGACAAGGGCTACTATGAGATTCAGAGCCTCTTTTCATCGCTCAGGTCGGCGCTAGAGTCGGCCCCTGCCGCAATCGAGTTTGAAGGCAGCGTGGTCTCCGGGATGGGCGAAGGCGCCTACTACATGTCGCTTGAAGGCTACAGGAAGCAGTTTCGGGAAAAGCTGGGCTACGAGCCGTACCCCGGCACGCTCAACGTCCGGCTCACCGACCAGATATTCATGAACGCCCGGCGCGAGCTGGGCAACCACCCGTCGATATTCCTCGACGGCTTTGGCGACGGCACGCGCACCTACGGCTGGGTAAAGTGCTACCGCGCAGCGATAAACGGCGGCGCGGTGGACAATGCCGCCGTTCTGGTGCTGGAGCGAACGCACTATGACGACAGCATGCTCGAAGTAATCGCGCCAATGTCGATCAAGCAGGCGGCCGGCATCAAAAACGGCGACAGGGTGAAGGTGCAGGTCCAGTTGGGTCAGATGCCATAGATCGAGTCGCCAAGCTCCTCTTTCATCTTTGAGCTCTTTGATTCCGGTATCGGAGTCGACAACCTTATCACGTGCACGTTGAGGTTGCGCTTTTTGCAGTTCTCCGCCACGTCTTTTTCGCTGTGAGCCTGGTCGTAGCCGAGCGCTATTACGTTTGGCCTGACGTATTCAACAGTGTCGTAAAGCGTGCCCTCCCTGCCGATCAGGACAAGGTCGACAAAGTTGAGCGACGCGACAAGCTCCTTGCGCTGACCTTCGTCGTGGTAGATCTTCCTGTCCTTCTTTATCTTTTGGGCAGTCGACTGCCTTGCAACGACCACGACAAGGAAGTCGCCTTCAGCCTTTGCGGCCTTGAGCGTGTGGATGTGGCCGGGGTGGATGAGGTCAAACACTCCGCCGACAAGCACCACTTTGAGCGCGTCGCGCCCGATAAACGTCAGCTTGCTGGGGTCGGACTTTTCGATGAGCCCTATCTTGGCAAGGTGGCCAATCCTGGAATTGTAGAATTCTGGGCTCAGTGGAATCCGCGCCCTGAGCCTGTCGTAGGCCGGGACTGAAGGGTCAAGCGCGCTTGCATAGAGCGAAGCGAGGACTGCCTTGTCCACCGGATCCATCTCTCCACTGTGAGGCAATAGCGAAGTCATGGGTGATCTGCTAATGCTATAAATGCTACGTCTGGCAATTGTGATCATTGTCGTCGCCAGCCGACATAAAGAAAAGGCTCGAGCAGAACTGGATACAGTTTCTAAAGGCCAACTCGGCAAAGCTCGCCCTTGACACTATAGACGGCTCGAGCCCGCCATCTGTCTTTGTAGGCCGCTACGGCTACCCGAAGGTCCGGCTTGGCCCAATGATCCCGCCCCTGCACGGCGACACCACAATACTCGACCGGACGGAACTCTGGGCCGGCAAGAGCATCGAAGAAATAGCAAACTACCGGTTGTCGCTAGTGCGGGGCGTGTTCAGCATGAACGTCCACGACACCGCGGGGCGGTACCTGGAGAGCATGCAGGAGCTTGCCATGTCGGAGCGGCCGGCAGAGAGCGAAGCGACGTTTGAAAAAAAGCCACTTGCAGACTTTGAACTGGAAAAAGAGGTCAGGCTCAACGCCGAAGCCGCGCCGTTTGGGCCTGCGGCCCCGTTAAAGACGTTCAAAGCTTCATCGCTTTCAGCCGACCAACGGATCGAAGCCGCCCACCATGACACCGACCTGAAGGCGTCCGACGCGGTGGTGGAGCTCTACAGGCGCGGGGTGGAGACGAGCAGCATCCACCGGGTGCTCAGCGTCGGGATGCTCGGTCTGAAAAAGAACCGCAAGCTGGTGCCCACCAGGTGGAGCATCTCCGCGACGGACGACATCATTTCAGGCACGCTGGCAAGGGAGAACGATTCGAGCCCGGCAATCGACCTGTTTGAGGTGACGCAGTACACACACCTCGCAAATTACTATTCTGTCATACTGATACCGGACGACATCTGGAGCTTTGAGATGATCGAGTCGTGGTTCACAAGCGGCGGCCAGATCGCCACAGGCGCCGACTACGAGGACGCGAGGGGGCTCGACCACTACCCGACCATCGCCGGCGCGTATTTTGCCGCCCGGCTTGCGGTGGCCGAGCACCTGGCGCGGCGACGCCGCAAGGCGGCCGCGCTCGTGCTCCGCGAGATACACCCCGAGTACGTCATGCCGCTTGGGGTGTGGCAGATAAGGGAAGGCGTGCGCGAAGCGCTGAAAAAGCCGGCGCAGAAATTTGAAAACCTAGAGCAGGCGGTGTCGTTTGCCAGCGCGGGCATGTCGGTATCAGGGCAGGAAGTTGCGCGCAAGAGCAGCCTGTGGCGCGCCTTCAAAAGCCAGACTAGGATCACCGATTTCGCATAATTCCCAAAGGGTCATATACCAGCGCAGCGCAATTTTGCTGCAATGAGCGAAGCCCTTCCTGACGGCGTCAAATACCAAGTCGTAATCAAGCAGGTGGAAAAGCCGATCAAGATGACGGACGAAGCCAAAGCCGAGCTCCAGAGCTCCGGCATGATGGACGACAAGGGCAAGCTAAAGATAAAGGGCGTCAGCCCAAAGATGGTCAAGCGCATGAAGCTCGAGTCGGTCGACTGCCCCGTCCTGAAAAAAGAGATCGGGTTTCTCCAGTGCTATGTCTGCAGGAACTATTTCAGCAGGGTCTCGGGGCAGGTCTACTGCAAGGGCGAGCCGCTGTAGTGCATCCTTTCAAGTATCGACTGGTAAACCTCTGACATCACTTGGTGGTGCATCGTGGCTGCCAGGTCTCCTGCCTGCTGGGCGGCGTCCTTCAGGTGGAGGTGGTAGGCAATGTTGGCCGACAGAAAGTTGCGGTAGTTCTCGTTCACCGTGTCTATCACGTTCTTGACGTTCAACTTGGAATCTTCTATAGCCTGGTTCATGTTGTCCAGCCTTGTTTTCCGGATGTCCTGCATATGGTGAAACATCAAGTCTGGATATTTAAAAAACATGAACATGTGTACTAGAAGATTGCACCATTAGGCGAACATTCTTCTAAAACATGGTGTCATGGATCTTATATGGAACAGGGTTTGCATCCCACACACTTTCTGGTGATCGGGTTGGCAAGCGTCAAGGAAATTCTCAAAATGCTAGAGTCAATCGAGGGCGAGCGCTACGTCGTGGTCTACCCAAACCCCGAAAGCTTTAGGAAGGTCTACTCGCAGCACGCCAAAAGACAGATTGAAAACAACGGAATGGTGATCATGCTGCCGTACTATGAAACCACGGACAGGGCCCGCGCCGCGCTCAACCATGCCGGAATCGACGTCAGGGCGCAGGAGGGCAGCGGCTTTCTGGTCATCATGGATTCGTACGCGGCCTTCCTAGGCTTCAAGCAGGACAACGAGCTGTTCTTTAGCCGGCTGGTGTCCCACGCGATCGTATCAAAGAAAAGCGGCATCTGCATAATCGCCGACATGGGCGCGTTCTTTCTGATTGACAGGGTAGCCGAGATCGCGGCAGGCAGGGTAAAGGTTAGAGGGTTCTGTACCTACCACCAGAGGGACTTTGAGAAGCTGTCGGAGGGCCAGAGAAAGGCGGTCTTTGGGCAGGGCTACAGGGCGCTGTTTGTACAATAAACTTCATAAATCCTACTCGTTGTGCAATTGTCAAGCGTGAGTTCGCAACCCAGAGAAGCAGCAGGCATTACAGTCAAAAAGAGCGAGGATTTCAGCGAGTGGTACACCCAGGCAGTCCTCAAGGCAGGGCTTGCCGACTATGCCCCGGTCAAGGGGTTCATTGTCCTGCGCCCCTACGGCTACGCGATATGGGAGTCGATAAGGGACATCCTTGACAAGAGGTTCAAGGAGACCGGCCACCAGAACGGCTTTCTGCCGGTGCTGATACCGGAGAGCCTGCTTTCAAAGGAGGAAGACCACTTTGCGGGCTTTACGCCCGAAGTGTTCTGGGTCACAAAGGCCGGCGACAACGACATCGGCGAGCGGCTGGCGCTCAGGCCGACTTCTGAAACGCTCGCGTACTCTATCTTTGCAAAGTGGATAACGAGCTACCGCGACCTGCCGCTAAAGATCAATTTCTGGAACACCGCCCTGAGGGCAGAGATCAAGGCGACCAAGCCCTTCATAAGGACGTCAGAGTTCTTGTGGCAGGAGGGGCACACAGTCCACGCCACCGAGGAGGAGGCGGAGCAGGAGGTCATGACGATACTTGGCATCTACAAGGAACTAATAGAGGACCACCTCGCGGTGCCGGCGGTGACCGGGTTCAAGAGCGACAGCGAAAAGTTTGTCGGCGCGAAATACACCACGACGCTTGAAGGGCTGATGGCAGACGGCAAGGCGCTCCAGATGGGGACGTCGCACCACCTCGCGCAGAACTTTTCAAAGCCATTTGAGATAAAGTACCTTGGCAAGGACACAAAGGAGCACTTTGCGTGGCAGACTTCGTGGGGCGTTTCATGGCGCCTCATAGGCGCTCTGATCATGGTCCACGGCGACGACAAGGGGCTGGTCCTGCCGCCAAAGGTCGCCCCGATACAGGTGGTGATAGTGCCGATACACAAGGACAAGGACGCCTCTGTTGTCAAGGAAAAGGCCGGCGAAATAGAGTCAGAGCTGAAAAAGGCCGGCATCCGCGCGCACCTGGACGGCCGCGACGAATACACGTCGGGCTGGAAGTTCAACGAATGGGAGATGAAGGGCGTGCCGCTCCGCATAAACATCGGGTTACGCGACATTGAAAAGGGGCAGGTCGAGTTTGTCAGGCGCGACACGAAAGAAAAGATGCCCGGCGAGCGCTCCAAGCTGGCAGACACGGCAGGCTCGCTCCTTGCCAAGATACAGGACAGCATGCTTGAAAAGGCAAAGGCATTTCTCAAAGAAAACATTTCCCGGCCTGCTGCGTACGGCGAGTTCAAATCAACTATCGAGGGCAGGGGCGGGTTTGCAATGGCCGGCTGGTGTGGTAGGGAGGAATGCGAGGACAAAATCAAAGACGAGACGGGGGCGGACATCCGGGTGCTGCCGTTTGACCAGAAGGACAAGCCGGCACAGTGCATCTACTGCGGGCAGGAATCTCAGAAGGCAGCGATATTTGCAAGGGCGTACTAATTGGTAACCCTTGAAGATCTTTTCCCATTTGACCCCGAGCTGGGATATCTCGGCATCCTCATAGTCAGCTTTGTCGGCAGCCTCATCCCGTTCATCCCGATCCCCTACTTTCCTCTTCTCATAACGGCGTCGTTCAACAGCAACTTCAACCCGCACCTGATCGCGCTGGTGAGCGCGGCCGGCGTCGTCGCGGCAAAGACGATAATATTTTTCGCCAGCTATTACGGGCGCAAAGTCCTGAGCGACAAGACCAAGCACAGGATGCTCCCGCTGCAAAGACTGGTGAGCCGCTACGGGTGGCCCGGCGCGTTCATTGCGGCGGCTACGCCGGTACCTGACGATCTGGTCTACATCCCGCTCGGGCTTGCCAAGTACAGCCCCTGGAAGTTCGTGACTGCCACGTTCGCCGGCAAGTTCGTGATGAACGAGGCGATAGTGTGGAGCTCGATCTTCCTCGGGAGGCCGTTTGTCGAGAGCGTGCTTGGAGAAACAACCGATCCCACCTGGCTCATCGTGGGGGCGGTAGTGAGCATTGCGTTGCTTGGAGTCACTGTCTACTATTCGCTCAAGATAGACTGGGCCAGGATAATCGGAAGGTGGTTTCCGTGGACGCTCGAAGGCAACAACGACGGTGATAAAGACGGCGGCAAAAAGGAATCCTAGGTCTTTCTGTCCGACTCGACGCCCCTCTTTAACTCCAGCTCGACATAGTCCTCGTTGATTCCCATGATGCAGTCGGTGACCACTGCCTTGACCGGCTGGAAGTGTATCCTGCCCTGCGGTATCCTGTTTTCCTTTTGCATTGCAACAAGCCGCGCTTCAATCCCGACCTTGTGGTCGCCGCACACGACCGCAAGCATGTATTCGCCTTCATGCGACTTTACGGACACGACGTACGAAGGAGCCATCTGGCATTCTTCTCCGTCAACCCTGGCGGAGCAATGCTCGGGCAAACGCATGGCTTTTTTGTGAAGCCAATGCAATATAACAATAACTGAACCTTCATTTATAAAACGGTGGGTCTTCACTTTGCCCGTATATGGGTAGCAGAAGAAGAAAGACGCTTGCCAGGCCGGCGAGAAGTACTCGCAGGGTGGACGGACGCTGTCCAAAATGCACCACGATTGTAAAGTTCAATGTGTCCGGCCAAGTCGGCGACGAGATCTATGAATGCACCGGCTGCATGTCAAAGTTCCACATAGACGAGCTGTAAGTCCAACGACCGCACCCGTCTGGAAGCACCTGATAGTCAAAGCTAAACTAACTTTTTGTCGTGCGCTTGAAGGATATTTCGCGCTCGTGCTCCAGCTGTATCGTCGTGTGGGTGATGCCGTAGCGCTCGGCAAGCACCCTGTTTATTTCGCCCAGCAACCTGCTTGACTGGCTCAGCATCTGGTCGCGCACGACCACGTGGCCGCTCAGCGCGTCCATGCCTGTCGATATGGTCCATACGTGCAGGTCGTGGACGTCGACCACCCCGTCCAGCTGCTTTAGGGTGGCGATGACCTGCTGCATGTCCAGCTCGCGGGGCGCGCCCTCCAGCAGTATGTGGGTGCTGCTCCTCACGATGGTGTAGGCGCTCCTTGCCACGAGGCCGGCTATCAGAAACGCCACGAGCGGGTCGACGATCGTGATGCCCGTGTAAAATGCGATCAGGCCGGTGATGATGACTGCGACAGACGACACGGTGTCATAGATCACGTGCACGAACGCGCTCTGGACGTTGATGCTCTTGCCGGCGTGGTGCTTTAGCAGGAACATCACCACAAGGTTGCCCGCGAGGCCGATGCTTGCAACAACAAGCATCAGCGGCGTGTCTATCATGCGCGGCGACATTACCCGCAGGACCGCCTCGTACAGCACCCATACAGAAATAACGGCTAGGGTGACTCCGTTTGCGAGCGCGGCGAGCACTTCGGCCCTGTGGTAGCCGAACGTCATGGCGCCGGAATGGCTCCTTGCGGCCATCGTTATCGCAAAAAGGCTCAGCGCGATCGCAGTCACGTCGGTGAACATGTGCACAGAGTCGCTTACGAGCGAAATGCTGTTGCTCAGGACGCCGCCTGCGGCCTCTACGACCGCTATGGCGGCGGTGATTGCGAGCGCCAGCGTCAGCAGCCGCTTTGGCTGCTGAAGGTTAATCTGCAATACCGGATAATGGCCGCTTCTCTATTTACGCCTTGTTTTCGCTGCTGATCTGGGCTATCGGCACCTGCGCCGGGTTCTTGTACTTCACGACCTGCGAGGCCCCGTCCCTCGGGTATACACCGTAAATGAGGGCCGCCTTTGCCACGGTAGAGTCCTTCAGGGTGACCATGATTATCTGGTTGTCTCTGGAGCGCTCGAGCAGCACCTTGGACAGGCGCTCGGTGTTTTGCGCGTCAAGGTGCGCGTCGACCTCGTCCATGAGGTAGAACGGCGAGGGCTTTAGCGACTGGAGCGCGAGCAGGAACACGGTCGCGGCAATCGTCTTTTCGCCGCCTGACAGGGCGGTGGACTCGCGGGGGACGGTCTTGCCCGGAAAGCGCACGAGCAGCATCACGCCGCTTGCAAAAATGTCGGCCGGGTTCTCTATCTCTAGCCACGCCGCGCCTCCTGTCATCCTCTCAAACGTGCCCCTGATGTCGCCGTCGACCCTCTGGAACGCCTCCATGAAGACCTTCTCCTTTTCCTTCACTATCTGCTCGATGAACGATACGATGGAATTGCGCTCGCTTTCCAGCTGGTTGCGCCGGGTGGACATGCCCCGGTAGCCGTCTACCACCTGCACGTACGCTTCGTCGGCGCGCAGGTTGATCTTGGACTTGACTCCTTCAAATTCGTCCGCCAGCTCTTTGATTGCCGCGCCGACGTCCATTTCGTCAAGGAGGTTCTTGTACCCGAGCCACAGGAGGTCATTTGTCTGGCGCGACTCTTGCTCGGTCAGGTCGCCGACGTCCTTTCGGAGCAGCGCGGACTCGCGCTCGATGATGTTGTGCTCCTTTGACAGCCTCCTCTCGTTTTCTGCCAGTGCCTTTATCTTGCGCTCGTATTCCTGGAGCACGCCGTAGGCGCTGCCGGAAGAGTCGATTACCTGCTGCTCCTGGTCCCTGAGCGCCTTCAGTTCTGCTTCAATTAACTGTGATTTTCCGCGCAACTCTTCAATTAGGCGTTGCCTCTGCTCCAGCTCTAGCGCGAGGCGCTCCTTTTCGCCGTCCATCTCGCCCAGCTGACGCGTGTCCTGATCGAACCTGCCCTCCAGCCCGCCGAGCATCGACGTCGCCTGGCCAAGCTCGATGTTGGCCGTGTCTATCGCCTTGATTATCTGGTTGCGCTGCTGGCTCTTGGCGGCAAGCTCGCTCTTGCTCGACGGCTCGTCGCCAATGGCCTGCAGCTTGGACGACAGCCTGCCAGTCGCGGGAGTTAAAAGCTCGAGCCTCCTTGCATATCTTGCAAGCTCTGACGCCAGCATGTCGGCCTCCGACTGGAGAACCTGGTTGCCGGAAACAAACTGCGACATCGACTTTTCCTTCGCATTCGCAGTTTCCCGCTCGCCAGCAATCCTGCTTTCAAGGTTGCCTATGCCCAGTTCCAGCCTGACCTTTTCGGCCTCGCTTGAGACTATGCGCTCGGCAATTTCCTGCAGCTGGGCGTTCTTTTTCTCTACAGTCTTTGACAGCTTTGCAAGCATTTCACGCAGGTCTTCGACAGAGTCGCCAAACAGTATCGCCTTTGTCATGTCGGTTATCTTGCCTCCAAAGTCAAGCGACATGGAACCTCCTTCCGGCTCGAACAATTCGCCCTCTGCAGACACGGTCCTGTAGCCCTGCCTAGCCAGCATGAACGCGCTGGACGAGTTCCTCACAAGGAGCGTGTCAGAAAACAGGAACGCCGGCAGCCTTTCGTATTCAGATTGCACAAAGTCTGACAGCCTCCCGATGACGTTGATGTCGTCGTCCGGGACGTCCTTGTCTTCCTTGAAGCGGTTGACGACGTCAAGCGGTATTATGCGGAGGCGTGGCAATTTGCGCTCCTTGGCGTATGCCGCAATCAGTATCATGGATTTTATGTCGTCGACGACAAATGCCTTCATCCATTCAGAGCCGGCGGCAAGAACAGGCCGCTCGTAGGTCCTGTCCCACATAATCAGGTCGTGCACGAGGCCCTTGATGCCAAACTTGTCTTGCTCCTTCATCAACTCTGCAATGGCGAAATCCTCGTTCATGGCGTTCTTGGCGGCACTGGCGCGCTCCTCGAACTTTGTCGCCAGGCTCTCGGCGCGAACGAGCAGGTTGGCAGAGCCGGCAAGCTCTTTTTCAAGCCCTGCCTTTGCGTCTGCAAGCTCGGCAACCATCCTTGTCGCGTCCTGCAGCTTTTTCCTGTCGGATTCGAGTGAGTCTTCCAGCTCTGCAATCCTGCCCTTTGCAGACGCAACTTCTGACTGCAGCGCGGCCAGCGCGGAATCGTTGGAACTCTTTTTGTAATTGGTAGTCTTGGCCTTTTCTTCGACCCTTGCCGCTGCGAGCTCTAGCTGCCCTTTTAGCGACGACATCCTCGCGTGCCTCTTTTCGAGCCTGTTCCTGAACGCCGCGTACTTTGCGAGCCTTGCTGATATCTGTTCAACTTCCGCGTCGATGGCGTCCAGCTTTGCCCTGAGCTCTGCTCCGGCCGCCTTCTTTTGCTCTGCGGTTGCCCTGAGCCTGTCCGCTTCGGCCCGCGCGCCGTCCATGCGCTGGGCGATCGCCTGCTTGCCGCCATCGATCGCCGGCAGCCTCCTTTCTATCTCTACTATCCTGCGCTCGGACTCTGCCAGCATCGCCTTTGTGCGCTCCGAGTCGTGGACGACGCTTGATATCCTGCTTGCCACCTGCGCCTTGGCCCGGGTGGCCGCGTCGACTTCCTGGATGAACTTTGTCTTCTCTGCGTCCAGTTTTTCAATCTCTATCCTGAGCTCTTCGACCTGCTTTGAGAGCTGGGACGACTTTTGGTTGTTGGACTCTAGTATCTGGTTGCTTGTGAGAAGCTTATGCCTCACCGTCCGAATGGTGTTAGAGACCTGCACCGCCTTGAAGCGCTTGAGCTCTGAATTGATCTGGTCGTACCTCAGCTGGTCGTTCCTCTCTGCTTCGAGCTCGTCTATGCGCTTTCGGATCTCGCCCATCCTCGCAAACGCCACTTCAAGCCTCCTGTCTGCCTCGTCGAGCTGCTTCATCGCCTCTGTCTTTTTCTCGTCAAAGTACGAGAGCCCTACAATGTCCTCGATGATCTTCCTGCGATCCTCCGAGTTGAGCTCCGAGATCCGGGTGATCATGCCCTGCTGGACAATGTTCAGCTTGTTCGGGGCCGCCAGCACCACCTCTAGGAGCTCCATTATGGCCGCCTTGCTCACCATCTTGCCGTTGAGAGAGTACTTGCTCTCGCCGTTCTGTCCCTCCATCTCGCGGGTTAGGGTCACGTTGTCCTCATCGACCGGGATGCCTCTGTCGAGATTGTCAAACGTGAGGCTGACGCGGATGAGCCGGTGGCTGCTGTTATGGCTGTCGTGGAAGAGCGACTGGAACTTGTCCACCCTGAGCACCTTTGGGCTGTTCTCGCCTATCGCAAACATGATAGCGTCGAGGATGTTGGACTTGCCCGAGCCGTTTGGGCCCGTCACGGCGACCAGGCCCTTCTCAAAGTGCACTATGGTGTTCTTGAAGCCGAACGACTTGAACCCGTACACTTCGAGCTTTTTAATGTGAACCAACTGATATCTATCGGGTTGAGTTTTCGAAAGAGCTAATTATGCGTTGTAGCGTTCAATCCAGCTCCTTTTGGTGAAATTTTTTTAATCTGCCTCATTTGGACAAAAGTAAATAGCGTTCAAGCACATCTTTGTTGCCATGGAGAGCCAGGTACCAGTCGCTGCCGGCCTCGCCGTTGTAATATTTATTGTGCTATTGGCTTTGGTCCTTTCGCCGGTAAAGAGCATTTCAACAGTCATCATACCGGAGGGTTCGTCTTTGGAATCTGCCAACGCAACAACTTTGAGCCCGCCGCCATCCGGGTAGTGATTGGCGTCAACAATACCGTGCAATGGATAAATCAAGACGTTGTTCCTCATTCAATAGAGGCAGATGACGAAGGCGATTGTGATTTTTGCAGGGCAACGCAAGATATTTTCTTGATGCCCGGCGCGACTTTTGAATACACTTTCACAAAGCCCGGGGAACTGGACTACTACACGGTGCCGCATCCACACATAAGAGGAACGGTCGTGGTGCTAGAGCGCTAGCGCTCCCGCTTGCCTTCGACGAATTCCAGGAAATTCGCCTTGGCAACCGAGTATGGCATCTGCACCGGCGGGTGCTTGAAGCAGTACGCCGAAATGCTGTCGAGAGACCCTGAGACGCCCCTGTCGATCGCTATCTTGGTCGCCCTCACCGCGTCTATCATGACGCCGGCGCTGTTGTAGGCGTCCACCACCTTTAGCTTCAGGTCCAGCTCGACCGGTATCCCGCCAAAGTACTGGCCCTTTATTGAAATGTAGCATATCTTGTCGTTTTCAAGGAACGACACAAAGTCAGACGGGCCGATGCGCATCGGGATTTCGTACGGGACCATCGCGGCCACGGCGCTGGTCTTGCTTATCCTCTTGTCTTCGAGGCGCTCTTCGTCGAGCATGTTGTAAAAGTCCATGTCGCCCCCGATGTTCAGCTGGTAGGTTTCGTCCACCTTGACGCCGCGGTCGACAAACAGCTTTACAAGCGTCTTGTGCAGGACAGTCGCCCCCAGCTGGCTCATCACGTCGTCGCCGGCGCACGGGAGGCCCCTGCCTGCAAACGCCTGCTGCCATTTTGGAGTGGAGGCAATGAAAACCGGAATCGCGTTGATAAAGCCGCAGCCCGCGTCAAGGGCAGCTTCGGCATAGTACTGCGTGCCGCGCCTGCTTCCGACCGGCAGGTAGCTGAGCAGCATTTCCGCGCCCGTGTCCTTTAACACCTGCGCGACGTTGACGGCCGGAGCGCTCGCTACCTTGACCTTTTGCGAAAGGTGGCGCCCAACCCCGTCGTGCACCTCGCCCTTCATTACCTTGACGCCCGTCCTGTCCATCTCTTTGATTATCTTGACAGTGTTGTTTGGCTTTGCAAAGATCGCCTCAGAGAGGTCCTTGCCGACCTTGGTGTCCGCGACGTCAAACGCGGCCACAAACTCAATGTCTGAAGGCTCGATGCCGCCGATGCTGTAGGCCGTCAGGCCTATCCAGTCGCTGTCCGGCTTGCGGACCTCTGAATTGTCGCGGTAATAGCGGGTGCCTTGAACAAGAGCTGACGCGCAGTTGCCGACGCCAGCCACGGCAACCTTGACCTTTCTCCCCATGATGTAATTGCCATCAAATCCTGATTAATATATCTACTCTGTTTCCTTGAGCACAAGGTGCCGGCGCTTTGTTATCTCCAGCTCGTTCTCCTTCAGGAGGTACTTCAGGTCATAGTCGTGCCGCGCGCAGAGGTACAGTATTAGCTTGAACGAGTTGACGTCGCCGGGTGAGTCCTTCTCCACTATCATCTGCCTTTCACGCGCGTCGAGGTTCAGGGCGTTGATGTCGCTCTCCTTGATGACCACGTACACCGACGCGGGCTCGAAGCAGCCGGCGACCTGGCATGCTGGACGCTGCATTGCGGAACGCAGCCCCTCGCCGTCGGCCTCGTCGTGTAGCATGTTGCAACAATAAAGTCAAAATTTGATATTTACAGGTTATTTCTGTCTGTAGGGAATTGTGTACAGGGATTTTAGTACAGATTTATTTCACTGCGCGGTTTTCCGAACCCTTTAATTTGCTTGCGCGCCGCATGGCATAGATATTTTTGGTATAAGCAACCTCAAAGCCCGCTTTCTCGTAAAACGATAGCAGCCTTTCGCTGCCAAGCGTCTGGAGGAACAGACCCTTGGACATCGCGCTTTTCAGCATGTCCCTCGCAAGACCCCTCCCGCGCAGCTGCGAAACCGTGCCCAAGCAGTAGAGGCCGGTCACGCCGTTTTTGCTGTACAGCGCGGCGCACCCTGCAGGCGAGCCGCCCCCATACGACAGCAAGAGCTCCAGCCTTTGCAAGTTGGCGCTCATTACCCTTTCGACTTCGGCCTTCCAATGAGGCACAGCAAAAGACCTGCAAAACACGTCTATCCAGGCAGGCAGCAATGAGCGATCAATGCGAACGACCTTTGTCATGCCTTCAGCACCGCCAGAGCCTGCCGTTAGAACGTGCATCGTGTCTATCTGGGCAAGGCCTTTTCCTGCCAGCATGTCGTCTCTGTCGTAAAGGTAGCAGTCCATGCCCTTCAGCCAGAACATCTTTGCGATCTGTCTGGCTGATGTCACAGGGTCGGGGCAGCCAGATACGTCTGCCCTGTTGAAGAAGTAGTCGCCTTCAAGCCTGCCGTTGGCCAGCGCGCGGCCGCAGCCTGGCCTGAACCGCTCTGCCCACATCGAGCAGAACGACCACTCGTTGTCCTCCATCCTGTCAATAACGTAGCCCGAATGTGCTCACCATCGCGTCAAGATCTGCGCTGCGCGCCTTGGCTGCTTCAACCAGTGCCTTCAGCGCGCCGGGGGTGTCAAAATCGTCTTCAATGCACCTGAAAAATCTGCCTGCCAGTTTTGATCTGGCGTGGCCCGCCCGTACGCTTGCTGCTATGCTGTCGTTAACCCGTTCAAACCTGTCAAGGTCCTTTTCTGCAAAGTCAAAGTCATCTCTGTAGTGCTTTGAATAAAAGTACAGCCTGAGCGCGTTCGCGCTGTGCCTCTTGAGCAGGTCGCGGATTGCAATCGTGTTGCCGAGGGACTTGGACATCTTTTTGCCCTTTGTGCTCACCAGCCCGACATGCGTCCAGAACCTCACGGGATTGTCACGAGACGTCAGCGCCTGCAGCTGCGCAAGGTGGGATTCGTGGTGCGGGTAGACGAGCTCTCTTGCTCCGCCGTGTATGTCGTACGAGCCGCCATAGCTGGTCACCGCCACCGACGAGTCCTGCATGTGCCACCAGGGTATCCCGCTTCCAAGAATATCATCGTGAAAAGCGGCGTCGAAATTCTCACTCGCGTTCCACAGCAGTATGTCCGTCGGCGACTTTTTCGCCGGCGAAATGTCCAGGCGGCAATCGTCCAGATCTTTTCTTGTCATCCTTGCCATCCTGCCAAATGAGGGGGTGCCCGCAGAATCAAGGTAGACGTTTCCTCCGGCAGAATATGCATCACCGCCTTTCAAAAGCCCCGCGACCAGCTGCCGCGCCGTGCCGACGTGATCCGACGCGCGGGCAAGCGCAAAGCCGCTGATGCCAAGCAACGACATGTCAAAGAGCAGTTCTTTGATGAACCTGCCGGCGAGCTCGGCCGGCGCCATTGCAGTCGCCCTGGCTTTGCTGAATATCTTTTGATCAATATCAGTGATGTTTACGACTATGCTGACGCGCATTTTCTTAGACCTGAAATGCCTTGCCGCCAGGTCGTAAAAGAGGAGCATCCTTGCGTGTCCGACGTGGGAGTAGTTGTACACGGTAGGGCCGCAGATGAGCATTCTGACATGATTTTCACGGGCGGCAAACCTTTCCTTCCTGCCTGCCATCGTGTCGTACAGTTGCACCTGCTGCAGTCATGAAAAATGATGTTATAAGCCTTTAAGCGGCACGGACCGGAGACATGCTGTCGCGATCTATGACACCGCTTCGGCAAGCTCGGGCCTCTTTTGGCCTATTATCTTGCGCAGGCCGCGCATGTAGTTCCTCGCAAACGTGGTGACCGGCTGCGACGAGTACCAGATGCAGCCGAGCACCTTGCAGTCGTGGCACGTCCTTGCAATGTCCCACTGGGGCGCGTCCCATATCTCGTCCACGCTCTTTTCGAGCAGGCTGTACGTATTTTCAGGCGAGTTGAACTTCCAGCACGGGACCATCACCGTACCGTTGCCGTTGACAAAGACGCTCTTCCAAACGCCACACTCGTCAAACACGGTCCGGCCGTGCTCTATCACCTGCTGGAAATATTCCGGCGGTATCATGAGCGGAAGCGCGCCGGGCTTTTCCATGTAGTCAAGGACGCTCCTGCTCACCTCCTTCATGGTCTGCGCGTCCGGCAAGAGCGAATAGTTGACATCGGACCTGTCCTCTACAAACGTGAGCGACACGGCGTTGACGCCAAGCTCCCTTGCCCTGTCAAAATAAGTCTGGTCGATGAACTCCTGCGCGTTGTATTTCGTTATCACGCTGTTGAAATAGTGCGGCACCTGATGATTAGTTAGCAGGCGCACGTTGTCTATCACGCGCTTGAACATCTGGGGAGTCACGCCGCGGACCTTGCAGTACGGCTCTTCGTAGGTCGAGTCGACGCTGCACGTTACAAACTGGATGTATTTTTTCAGCTCGTCGAGGTCTATGGCGTGCAGGAGCGAGCAGTTGGTGATGAGCGTCACCGGCATCTTTAGCGCGTAGAGGTATTTCACGAGCTCCATGAAATCGGGCCGGCTGGTGGGCTCGCCGCCCTCTATTATGGACCAGACGCAGTGCTTTGACACCTTGTCAAACACCGACTTCCACTGGTCGGTCGTGAGGTCGCGGGTGCGGGCAAGCCTCATCTGGCCCTCCTTGTCCGCGTCGCCAAAGGGACACATCGGGCAGTAAAAGTTGCAATAGTGCGTCATGCTGAAAACCGCAACGACTGGCCGCCTTCTCCCAATAGCCCTGTTGGCAGACCACTTGCCGAGGAGCTTGATGGTGCGTATGGTGTCCACCATTGCTCCGTGTTTGCGGCGATCGTTCTATTAAGCGATTCTATGATGCAAAGACTTTTCAGAAGAACGTTCCGTTACAGCAGTGGATGGAGCTGCTGGATTTCGGGGTGCAGGTGATCGCCCTTTCGGCGTCGGGCGTGCTTGCCCCCGGCCCGCTCTTTTTCGCAAACATGCTCTACGGCACGCGGCATGGTGCACGAGCGGGGCTGAAAGTGGCCTACGGGCACACTGTAGTCGAGCTGCCACTGGTCGTGCTGATCGCCGCCGGGCTCTTTACGTCGGCTGCTGCGGTCCAGTACGCCGGGGCGATAGGCCTGGTTGGCGGGGTCGGCATCCTCGGCTTTGCCGGCCTGCAGATCGCAAACGTCGTCAGGAAAAAGGGCACTGCCGCGCCGACAATGGCGGGCAACAAAAGCCCATTTATCGCGGGCATTGCGCTTTCCGCGCTCAACCCGTTCTTCCTTCTCTGGTGGTTTACCGTCGGCCTAAAGCTGGTAGCGGACTCGGCCACGTTCGGGCTTGCCGCCGGCATAGTCATCCTCTTTGCGCTCCACATCTGGATGGACTACGCATGGCTTGCCGGGACCGCCTACCTTGCATCAAAGGGAAGCTCAGTTCTCAGATCAAAATACTATCCGCTGTTGTTGATGGGGCTTGCTGCCGTGCTGGCATATTATGGAGTATCGTTTGTGCTGCAGGCGTTTCAATAAAACTGCTGGCGCCTATGACCTTCTGGCCGCCTGATTGGCCTTGCTTGCCTGCTCGGCCGCCTTTTTGGCTTCCTTCTCAGCCTTGCTCTCAGCCTTTTCTGCTTTCTCCGCGGCCTTCCACGCCTTCTCTGATTCCTTCCTCGCACTTTCTGCAGCCTTTTTCAGCCTCTTGGACTCCTCGCCCGTGTCTCTGGCTGCCCTGTCAAGGCGCACTGCCTTCTCTTCGGCCCTCTTTGCGGCGTCCATTGCCCTTTCCGCGTCGGTCCGGGCCTTGTCCAGCGGCTCGTCAGATTGCCGTTCAACGGTTTCGTAAGAAATGTTTGCTTCGACGTATTTTCCAACGTCGTCCAACAGGCCCTTCATGTTCGCGACGTACTCCCTAGCCTCAGCCAATTTCTCCTTTTTCAGGGCGTTGACGAGTCCGTCTGAATATATCTTGAGGTCGTCGATCATTATTTCACGGCTTTCGTGCATCATCCTAAAGAAACGATCCACTTGTTTGTATAAAAAAAGTATGAAGCGAAGCTACAGAACAATTTCATTTTGAAAAGTTGGTAGGGAAAATTCCCGGCGCGCTGCCATTTAGTACAGGTGCTGTTACTTGGCGCGGGAAATCGGGACATCGATCGTAGAGACGTTCCTTGTCCTGCCGTCCTCTGACTGCACGGCCTCGGAGCCCAGCTTGATCGGCCCGATCTTGTACCCGAGCGTGTCCATGCGCTTGACAATGATCTGTGCCACGTCCACCGCTCTTGTGATGCTCTTTCCCCTTGCCTTTATCACCACTGTCGGCTCGTTTGCCAGCTGCACCAGAGTTGCAGTGACATATGTCATGAGCGGCTTTTTCCCGATAAATATCTCGTTGCTTGGTTTGTTTGACCGGAATGTGTTAGTGTTTGCGGCATTTGCGGTGTTTGTAGACATAGTGCGAGAATAGTCAGCACGCTAGAATATAACGTTTATTCTGACATCTGGAAAATTGGCAGGATATCAGATTTATTCTGTGAGTGAGCGTCCGTCATCTCCACTTAAGTTACCTTTGCCTCTTGGTTCCTTCTGCTCGACCTAACTGGCATATTTCTTGAGTATGCTTTCTATTTCAGAAGGATTCTCTGCTATTTCCCTGACCGCGTCGGGGTTCTCCACTTCGTAGCAGTGGAGCAGTTCGTTTTCATCCTTGTAGAACATAAACACCTTGCCGTCATAGACACAGTGGTACAGCTGGTCAGCCACCATCTTTTCGGTCTTGAGCTTAATCCCATCCTTCCCTGTCACCACCGGGTAGTCGTCGCTTGCAGCCATTGTGAGCTGTGCG
>DASTTF010000149.1:0-35911 GCA_035760305.1 Nitrososphaera sp. | reverse complement strand
TGATTATTTCGTCTACACTGCATGGCGCCGGGGGATCGGTAGGTTTATTCGGTTAGAGGGTATAAAAGATCAAAATGAGATTATACGACATTAAACTGCTGACAATCACATGTGAAATAATGGCGCAGAACCTTGTTAAGGAAATTCTGAGAAAGCACAAAATTACAGGCTATACTTCATTTGAAGTTGGGGGAATGGGTGATAGTGGCTTACGCGGACAGGGATTGCCTGAAGAAAAGAACATCAAAATTGAAATAGTATTGACCGAAGAAAGTGCAGAAAAGATTGTTGAGGAAATAACGAGGACGCTGTTTTCCGATTATGCTTTAATCCTGTATCTGACAGACGTTCAAGTTGCCAGGATAGAAAAATTTGCATGACGCCCTTGAGAATGATCTGCAGCCATTATTTCGGCGGGGTCAGCATGGCTCCAAGGCACATTTTGCAGGACGAAATTGAAGCGGAGGATGGCAAGAAAAGGACCTGCCTAGGTCTCTTCCTTTTCTTCCTTCTCCTTGTTTGAATCCGCTTCGGTGGGCTCGGCCAGCTTGAACCGGCTCCCGACCTTCATGACAAACGGGCCGATAAACGCGGTCACGATTGTGACAACGCCGAGTAATGGCAGGATCGTCTGGCTGATGGCGCCGACGTCCTGGCCGCCCTTTGCCACCACCAGCGACAGCTCGCCCTTGGTGGCTGATATCCCGAGCCCGGCCCGGAGCGCGGTGGTGCTGTCGTAGCCGAACTTGACCAGCATGCCCGTCACTATCAGGAACTTTGAAGCAAACGAGGACAGTATCAGGATTATCGCCGGCACTATGAACAGCGGGATCAGTGAGACGTCCATGAGCGCGCCTATCGATATGAAGAACAGGGCGGCAAACATGTCCCTCAGCGGGATCGTGATTATCCTCGCCACCGCCGCGCTCTTGCTCTCGGCCACGAGCACGCCGGCGATGAACGCGCCAATGACGACGGACATGCCGAGGCTGTTTGCGATGAACGACAGGCCGAAGGCTATGCTGAGGATCGTTATCAGCAGCAGCGCATAGTCGTTGGTCCTGCCGGCCCTGTCGATTATCTTTGGGATGACCTTGCTGCCCACTATGATCAGGCCGCCGATAAAGCCGCCCACCGTCCCGAGGGTGATCGCGATGTTCAGCGCGGACGGGCTGCCGCCCGTCGCGACGAATGACTGCATGATGCCCAGCGCGCTGATCACGATGATGTCCTCCACTATGAGCATCCCCAGGATGAGCGTTGACGACTTGTCGCGTATCAGGCCGACGTCTTCCAGTATCCTGATCGTGATGACGGTGCTGGTGACGGACAGCGCGAGTGCAAGGAACATCGAGTCGTAAAAGTTGAACCCGAGGTTCTGGGCGATAAAGTACACTATCAGAAGCGTGCCGAGCGACTCTGTAAGCGCCGTGATCACGGATGTCTTGCCCACCGAGCGCAGCTTCGCCAGCGGGAATTCCGTGCCGGCGACAAAGAGCAGCATGATGATGCCGAGCTCGGCAAAAAGGTTGAGCGTTTCGGTGCTGTGCACGAGGCTGAAGGGCGGGATATAGGGTCCGATTATCATGCCGGCGATGAGGTAGCCGATCACCATCGGCTGCCGCAGCTTGAACGTGATCGCAAGCATGATAGCCGCGACCACCATAATGACCGCGATGTCCTGGATCACGAATTCTATCGGATTATCGCCGATGGTAAACAACTGCGGAAACAGCGATTCGGCTGTCTGTTTTATCGCTGCGGAATAGCTCATCGTCTAATTTTAGGGATGGCATGCATAAAAAGACAAGCTTGGCGGATGCGAGATGACAAAACTAATTATACGATAGCAAGCAATTACGCCTGTTGCGTTTTAAGATCGGCAAACAACGCCTCCTCTACCTCGCGTTTGGCATTGCCGCGTTTCTCATCGCCTATTCTGCCGGCGCCGCCGTCCCCCTGAGCGACGAGGAAGCCAAGGAAGTGAGGGAGCAGTTTGCGGAGCAGATCGAAGGCATCGACGAAACCGGCATTTTCATCAACAACGTCAGGATCGCCCTTGGAATGTTCATCCCCGGCCTCGGGGCCGGCCTCGGCTTGTTCTCCGGCTTTGCCACCGGCTCGGTCTTTGCCGCGCTCGCAAACTCGTCGCCGGCGCTGGAAGGCATACCGCCGCTCTTGATCTTTCTTACGCCATTTGGCGCTATGGAGCTCTTCACCTACGGCCTTGCAATGTCAAGGAGCGGCATGCTGGTCTACTATTTCGTAAAAAAGAGGCCTTGGCGCGACTATGCCGTCCCGACGCTCATCGAGCTCGGCATAGCGGCGGCGGTTCTGCTTGCGGCCGCGGTGATAGAGTGGCAGATCATAGAGCAGCTGGGCGGCCTTGACGACGTCAGCATCATCATAGAGCCGGCGTAATCATTCTTCCGGCGCGGCTGCCTGCGGCCCTTTCAGGCTGTATTTCTCGATGAACTCGTTGGCCTTTGCCGCTATTTCGTTCCACTTCCACTTGCCGACCCCCATCCTGCACAGGTCGACCTTCCACTGGTCGTTCCTTTTCATCCACCGGTAAAGCCGGAGGTCCTTGCCAAACTGGCTCTGGACGACTACGAGCGCCACTATCAGGTTGCTGCTCCTGTAAATGTCATGGCCGTCAAGCACGGTGAACGTCTGGGAGACGGGATATTTTGCTTCGCTCATGACCATGAGATTCGAGCCAGATTTTATAAAGATTGCAACAAAAAGGGGAAGAGTGTTACTGACCTTCGCCACATGCAGGGCACACCTTTTGCGACTTGGGCATCTTTGCGCCGCATTCAACGCAATACCTGACAGACCCCTTGCCGGCGTCCTGCATGCCAACAGACTTTTCTTCCATTGGCATGGAAAAATAAAAGGCCGATTTAATATTTAAACTTCCGGTCAGAATTCGAGGTATGTCTGCCTCTTCGCCTGGTCAATCACCATCGCCGAGAGGTCGGAGAACTCTTTTCCCTCAAGGTCGGCCACCGCGCCCCTGAATGTTGTTTCCTTGTCGGTGGTCAGGTGCTCAAAGACCCAGGCCTTCAGCTTTGCCGTGTCGACCCCGTTTTCGCGCAGAAATTTGGCGATTTCAGACTGCATGAAGTGCTTTGTCACGTCGCGCGGCCACGGCCTTGGCAGCAGTATCACGCTCCTGCCCTGTCTGATCGCCTGCAGCAGATCGGCCTTTTTCTGCTCAATGTCGCCTGTCACGTGGAAAGTGATGATCAGGGCCTTGTCGGTCGGGACGCGCGATTTGGCGGCGGCCGCCTGGATGGAGCTGATGCCGGGGATCACCTCGACGTTGTCGTCGCCGAAAATTTCAAGCAGCCTGTCGACCACCTCCGACTCTGAAAAATTGACGTCGCCGGTGAATGGCACGGTGCAGTACTCGCCGTCCTTCATTTTCTTGTAAACATCTTGATAGACGTCTTCCTGCGTCTTCATCGTGACTTCAAATATTTGTTGTTTGTTTCGGTCGATGACGCCTTCAATGGTCGATAGCGTGTACCTGTAGCCGACGATGTAGCGCGACCTGCGTATCGCCTGCTTTGCAGTGTCAGTCAGGTAGCTTGGCGAGCCGGGCCCGACGCCGATGACGAACAGCTTTTTTGGCAATGTTTACGCGCAGATGCAAAGCTGCCCAATATTACTACTTCGCGACAACCATCGTGTTGGTGCTGCGTATCCCCTTTATCTTGCGCAGCTCCCACGAGACGACTTCGGCCACGTCCTTGTCCGTTTCCTGCTCAACGATTGCCATCAGGTCGTACTCGCCGTACAGGTCATAAACTGCACGGACGCCTTCGAGCGACTTGATCTCTTCGTGCACGAGCTTTTCCAGCCCGGCATCCGTGTTTATCAGGACGAACGCCTTTGTCTTTGTCATAAACCGGTCGTTAGCTCTGCTCCCGATTATTGCAATATAAATTTTCGCAAGTTATGATGATGTTTTTACTAAATTTACAATCGGGCTCCAGTCCATCTTTTGGAACCCCATCGGTTCCTTTGCAGGATACTTCACCCACCCCTTTACAATGGAGAACTTTTTCACTTTCGCCTTGTCGCCAAGGTTCACCTTCACCTTCAGGACGGTCCCCCAGTCCTTTTCCTCCGGCGCAATGTCCAGGATCTGGCTGAACGGGACCTCCAGGTTGTCGGGGCTCTTGTCAAGATCCCTTTCAAGGTGCTCGAGCTTGTAGCCCTCGGCCGGCCGGAAGACGTTTTCCCCGGCTTCAAGGTGCTTTGCCTGCCGGCGCGAATGGGTGTCATGCATCCGGAACGTCATGTCAGTCTTGAAGATGAACGCGAGCCGCCTGTCCGTCACGACCAGCATGCCCTCCTTGCCCTGCTTGAGAAAGCCTTCGCCTTCGCTCCATACCCAGAAAAGGTGCGCCTTTATCTGCTCGTCCCAGTCAACCAATAGGATAGGCTAGCAAATACCGCATTAATAATTTAATTGAATAAAAATTAAAAAAGAAAAGTGTAGTTGAAGGGACTTAACCTTCTTCCCAGCCCTTCTTGAACAGACCGGCCTTCTTCAGTGGGATTGGTTGTCCTGGGACATAGTCCATCGGCCTCATCCAGAATATTGCCTTTGTTGGGCAAACGCCGATGCATGCTCCGTCGGAGATGCATCTTTCTGGATAGAACACGAATGCCTTACCCCTCTTCCATCCTTCCACTGGCTTGACCCTCAGTACGTCTGGGCCAAGGCTGGTGCAAATCTCTACGCAGAGAGCGCAGCCGATGCAGTGTTGTTCGCTAATATCAGGAAGTATTGCGACTGGCATCTAATTCACTTACCCAACGATCCATGCTGAAACTATTTAAACCCTATGCCGATTTTATAACAGCGATATAATCAAAGACTGATAAGAACAGGGCTGATCGCCCTGCACATAGGGATACTAGCGGCGGTGAACCGCTAATCTGGTCGCGGCTTTTTTTGTACAACGCTAACAACCGCCTGTTCCCTTCAGCCAGTCTATCTGGGCAGATAAGACTGGAGAAAAGTCGACAGTTGCACGATATTAATCCTTCTCAACTCTTGTACGTAGTTTTCTGGTTGGAGCCAGAACCGGCTATATAGCTACCGCGCTTATTGCCGCACATGCAGACGCTCCACGTCGCATTCGACGATACCGACTCGCGCGCCGGCAGGTGCACGACGCACCTGGCGTTCAAGGTGGCGGAGCACCTGAAAAGGTCGGGGGCAAAGCTTGTCGACTACCCGCTGCTGATCAGGCTCAACCCCAACATCCCGTGGAAGACAAGGGGCAACGGGGCAATATGCCTGCGGCTTCAGGTGCCGGATGCAGGCAAGGTCGTCGACCATGTCAGGCAGGCAGTGGAGGAGGGCTCTGCCATCGGTAGCGGGGCCAACCCGGGAGTCGCGTTCCTGCAGGGCGACCGCGTCCCATCAGAGCTGCAAAAGTTCAGCGCGCTTGCAATGTGCGACGTGCTGAGCAGGCAGATGGCCGAAAAGGTGGCCAGGGCTGCCGGCGTCCAGTATTTCACTTTTGGCAACGGGCAGGGGCTTGTGGGCTCGCTCGGGGCAATGGGCTGCCGGCTCGACGGCGACCACACGTACGAGCTGATCGCCTATCGCAAGCCGGAGAACTGCGGGACGCCGCGCGTCGTAGACAAAGAGCGCGTGGTAAAGTTCAGCGAAGACACGTACCCAAACACGTTCAACAACTACGACAGGAACCACGGCAGGGTGTTGATTGCCCCTCATGGCCCGGATCCGGTGTTCTTTGGCGTGAGAGGCGAGAGTCCGGACGTCGTCGTGTCGGCCCTGCCGGCCCTGCAGCCGGAGGAAGAGCTCGACGGCTGGACCATTTTCCGGTCAAACCAGGGGACCAACATGCACCTGCAAAACGAGATCAGGGTTGCGCAGGCCAAGGCGTACACCGCCGGCCGCGTAAGGTGTACGATAAAGACCAGGCCGCATGCAATGGAAGGCGGGCACGTCATTTTCACAGTAGAGCAGGACGGCGCAGAGATGCCGGCCGCGGTCTACGAGCCGACCGGGCTTGCCAGCGTTGCGGCAAAGCTTGAAGCCGGCGACGCCGTTGAAATCGGCGTCGGGGTGAGGAAGGGGACGAGCAAGCACCCCAAGATCCTGAACATTGAATATTTGTCGGTGCTTGAGCTTGCTCCTACCTTTGATGTCCAGAACCCTGTCTGCAAGGTGTGCGGCAAGCGCATGAAGTCGGAGGGCAAAAACAAGGGCTACCAGTGCGACAGGTGCAAATACAAAGACGCAGGCGCCAAAAAGATTTTCACGCCGCGTTCCCGCGGCATCGAAACAGGGCTTTACATCCCGACGCCGAAGGCGCACCGGCACCTGACAAAGCCGATGCAGAGGTACGGCATCGAAAAAGCCGGCGTGCAGCTGGCCTAGAACCAGGACTTTTTGATGTTGACCTTGATCTTGCCTTTCAGTTCGTCGGTTATTTCTTCCGGCTTCATTTTGTGATCCTTGGTCGCGTGGGCCGCGCACTGGACCAGTATCTCGTCTTCAGTCTTGCCTTTTGCCGTCCACCCGCAGTCAAAGCCTACAGAGCTGCACTTGAATTTTAGCATGGGCTAATTTTTCGCCCGGATGCCTATAAAGATATACCAGAATCTTGTCGTGTGTAAAAAGAGTAGCGAGGGGTTGATTTGAACTTACGGCCACCTGCAATTTTGCAAAAGTGGAAACCGCTCTGCGGGTTATGAGCCCGCCGGGATAACCTGGCTTCCCCACCTCGCTGACAGCATCTTGATACAGGGGGAATATATCTCTGTCCATTCGCAATCGAAAACAATCTCAATGCAAGAGCGCTAGCTTTATTTCCGGCCGTCCCGCCTAAAACATCAGGCTATGGCATTAGCCTTGGCGCAGGCCAGAACCGCCCTTTTCCAAAAGGAGCTGATAATGCCTACCAATAAAAAACATGGTGGGCAAAATGAAAGGAATCGAATTCGCATTTCTTGCTGCAGGAGCCGTGGCCGGCGCGTTTGTCAGGTACAAGATGGCAGAGTCGCCGGTATTGCTTGGCACGTTGCCGGTCAACATCCTGATCATCAATGTCGTCGGCAGCTTTATCCTCGGCATATTCTCTATCCTTGCCGTCCTTTGGAACCTTGACTCGCGGTACTCGCTCTTTGCAGCCGTCGGCTTTTGCGGCTCGCTGACGACAATGTCGTCGTTTGCACTTGAAACAAGTACCATGATAGACAACCGGCAGTTTGGCAATGTCGCAATCAACATACTGGCAAACGTCGGCCTGTCGTTAGGCGCTGTTATAGGCGGCAGGTCTATAGCTAGCTTGCTGGTAATGAAAGGAGGTATGTAGTATGGTGGCCAAGAAGTTGTGGACCTTGACTATCAGGATAAAAAAGAACGACGAACTGCACGGCAAGCGGCTGTACAAAGCGTTGCTCGATTTCATGATAGGCGCTGGCATATCAGGAGCCACGGTTGTAAACGCGGTGGACGGCTTTGGCAAGCGCGGAAAGTCTACCCTGCACATCGAAGGGATTTCAATGAACTACCCGCTGATCATAGAAGTAGTGGATGAGCAATCGAAGCTTGAGCCGCTGATTCCCCAGATCAAAAGGATGGTTGACGACAACGGTATGGTTACGATCCACGAAGTCGGCCTGCTATAGATTTATTTCCGTCCATGCCGTTATTAGGCCTGCATGAACGCCAAGTCGCTCAAGGACATGGACTTTGAAAAGCGCAACGGGCTCTTGCCGGTGGTAGTGCAGGACAGGAAGACCAAGGACATCCTGATGCTGGCATACGCCAACAAGGAGGCCCTGGCCAACACGGCCAAGACTGGCAACGCCTGGTTCTGGAGCACGTCGCGCAACAAGCTCTGGATGAAGGGTGAAGAGTCCGGCAACGTCCAGCCGGTGCACGAAATACTGGTTGACTGCGACTCTGACGCCATTCTGTACATGGTCGACTCGGACAAGCCGGCGTGCCACACTGGCAACAGGTCATGCTTCCATAATGTGCTGGAATAGCTGCGATATAGTTGAAAATGTGTAGTGCTGTGCATTATTGCTGTAATTTTTACAAAAAATTCACAGTTCAGTAATACAATATATAGACGTGAAAAAGTTTAGTAATACTAAAATGGTGCTTAGCGATGTTTTAATCACATATTATTTGATGGAGAATAGATCATGGGCAGTATCCGATCTCTAAAGTGCAGGGAATGTGGCAAAGAGTACGAGCCGCAGTTTCGCTACGTCTGCGAGGATTGCTTTGGCCCTCTGGACGTCACCTACAAAGAGCTGTCGATAAACAGACATACTTTTGAATCAAGGGAAAAGACGTACTGGCGCTATTTCGAGCTTCTGCCAATAGCCAACAAGAGCAACATCGTCAACCTGAACGCCGGGCTGACCCCGCTGCAAAATGCAGAGCAGCTTGGCGAAAGACTCGGGCTGAAAAATCTCTTTATCAAGAACGATTCCGTCAATCCCACTTTTTCGTTCAAGGACAGGCCCGCCGGCGTCGCCGTGTCAAGGGCCAAGGAAACAAAACTAAAAGCCGTGGGCTGCGCGTCCACCGGCAACCTGGCGGCCGCGACTGCCGCGCACGCGGCCAAAGCAGGGCTGCAGTGCTACATTTTCGCGCCTTCTGACATCGAGCACGTAAAGATTGCGCAGGCGCTTTCGTACGGCGCAGAGTTTGTCGCGGTGGAGGGCACCTACGACGACGCAAACAGGGTCGCTTCGATAATCGGCGACAAAAAGGGCATCGGGGTCGTCAACATCAACATGAGGCCGTATTACGTGGAAGGGTCAAAGACGCTCGCCTACGAGGTGGCGGAGCAGCTGGGCTGGCAGGTGCCGGACTGCCTGGTGATCCCGGTGGGGAGTGGCGCGATGCTCAACGCGATATGCAAGGGCTTTGAGGAGCTCCACGCGCTGGGGCTGATAGACACCCCCAAGAACATGAAGATAATAGCCGCCCAGCCGCACGGGTGCGCTCCCATAGTTGACGCGTGGAAGCGCAACAGCGACGAAGTGATCCCGGTCGAGCGCCCGGAGACTATAGCAAAGAGCCTAGCCATAGGCGATCCGGGAGACGGCCTTTACGTCCTGAAAAGGCTGAAGCAGTACAACGGGCTTGCAGAGGAGGTAAACGACAGGGAGATCGCAGACGGCATTATGCTGCTTGCCCAGACGGAGGGCATATTCACAGAGCCGGCGGGAGGGGTATCAGTCGCGGTGCTCAGAAAGCTGGTAGAGGAAGACAAGATCGACAAGGACGAGCGCGCAGTCTGCTACGTCACCGGCAACGGCCTGAAAGCCACGGAAGCAATTATAGGCCTGCTGCCGAAATTGAATGTCGTCAAGCCTGATGCAGCCGAAATTTCGGCAATGATAGGGTGATAAAATTGGCAAAGATCGAATTTGTAGTTCCTTCAGTTTTGAACAAGGGTCAGGGTGAGAAAAAGGTCCCGCTAGAAGCTTCTGACCTCCAGGATGCATTTGCAAAGATCTCGGACCAGATTGGCGACGACTTCAAGCGCAGGGTGTTTGACCACAACGGCAAGCCGCGGTCATTGATCAACATCTATGTCAACGGCAAGAACATGCGCTTTAGCGGCGGCCTGACGACCCAGCTAAAGGACGGCGACTCTGTCTACATCCTGCCAGCGGTGGCCGGAGGGGCAGAGCTGACCAGCGAGGAGCTCCAGCGCTATTCTAGGCAGGTGATGCTCGAGGAGATCGGCTTTGAGGGCATGGAGAAGATAAGGGGAGCCAAGGTGTGCATCGTGGGCGCAGGCGGGATTGGCAATCCAGTCGCAACGCAATTAGTAGCCATGGGTGTTGGCAAGGTGCGCATTGTCGACAGAGACGTGATTGAAGTTACCAATTTGCACAGGCAGCACCTTTACACTGATGACGATATCGGCAAGGTCAAAGTGGAAGCGGCAGCAGAGCGGTTGCGCAAGCTCAACCCGACAGTCGAAGTCGAACCGGTTCCGACATCTGTTACAAAGTTTACGGCCGAAGGCGTTGTCAAAGGATTCGATGTCGTCGTCGATGCTCTTGATAGCATAGACGCTCGTTACGCTCTCAATGATGCTTGTCTCAAGCTTAACATTCCACTGATCTACGCGGGTGCAATCGGCGTAACAGGCACTGTGTGCACTATTTTGCCAAACAAGTCTGCGTGTGTGAAATGCAGATTCCCAGAGCTAAAGGAAGACGAGATGCCTGCGTGCAGTACTGAAGGCGTGCATCCATCTATTCTGTACTTGGTTGCAGGCGTTGAAGTATCTGAAGCCGTCAAGATAATCATGGGAAAAGAGCCTGATTTGGTGAATACCATATTTCTGATGGATCTGGGTAACCTTACATTTGATAAAGTCAGGATCAAAAGAGCGGAGGAATGTCCGGCGTGTGGAATTGCGCGTAAAGAAGACAAGGTCGTAGTGTCAGAGCTGATAATTGAAGAACTCTGTGGGAGAGATAGAGGCAAGAGAACGTGGACTGTGACGCCGGCAGAGCCGGTGCCTGTTAACCTTGATGGAATAATCAAGACTGCAGAGTCGCTCGGCTATCAGGTCAGGACGCGCGGCAGTCTTGGAATAACCGCCATTAGCGGCGAAACCAAACTCTCTGTCAGTTTCCTCTCAAGCGGCGCGGCTACAATCGTGGGCGCAAAGGACGAAAAAGATGTTACCGATATTTACAACAAGTTTATCGTCAACGGCTATTAGCCGCCCATAAATTCAGTCAGGCTCGACTGCATCTTCTTTTCTTCCTTGAATATCAACTTCAGCTCCATCGTTATAGACTCTACCCTGCTGCGCAAATAGTCGCTGATCTTGTACTGCTGGCACATGTCAGTCGCGATGCCGAGGTATTTTTCGACCGCGCCCCTTGTCACAGTCTGTATGAGCTCATTCTGGCACTCGGTGCACTTGCCCAGGAGCGGCATCCTGCGGAACTTTGCTCCGCACGTAGTGCAGCGGAACGTCTGCGAAGAATACGACCGCATGTTGCCCATGATGTCCGGCAAAATGTGCGTGGTGAGCACCATCGCCGCAACTTCGTCCGCGTCTACGGCATTGATCAGTTTCGCAGTATCGAACTGCATCTTTAGCTTCTCCTCCATCGTGTTGAGGGTAGAGTACGCGCTCCTCTGCGCCTTTGTGACCAGCACGTCTGTAAAGTGGGTAAAGCCGTAGCCAAAGAACTGGCTCTCGTCGCCTATCCTGTTCTTGATCGTTTCGATCAGGCCTGCCGAGTCGGCCGCCTTGCCCTGCTTCCAAGTCGCTTCGTAGAATTCTACCGGATATGAGCTTGCAATGTCGACGTTGTGCGCCTGCCGCTGCACTTCGTGCGGGAGCACCACCGGCTGTATCAGCAGGGGCGCGTCCATCAGCCCGCCGATCTTGTCAGGCAGAAAGTCGAATGAAAAGTTCAAAAACGCGTCCATCAGGAGCATCACAGAGTCGGCGTCGCCGTCGCAGTCCCGGCGCTTGGCAGAGTGCCACACCGGCGACGCTAGGCACACCTGCGAGTCGGTGAAGCCGATGATTCTGCCCATGATGCCGACTGACGTGTGGGGAGCAAGGCCGACGACAAGGTGGCCCACGAGGTCGTCGACTGTATCCACGCTGTAGAACGGTTCCACGTCGTACAGTTTCTCCAGCTCTTCGTCGATGAATTTCGCCGTGTTGAGAAGGTGCTTTGCAGAGTCGCGGGGGATGATGACGTCCTGCATCATCAGCTCCACTATCTGGTCCGGCGACTCTAGCTCTTTTCCAAGGTAGTCTCGGGTGTAGCCCAGCTCTTTCAACTTCTCGATGCTGACTGCTATCCACGCCGGCTTGAAATGCGTGAGCGGCTCGTTGGTGGCGTCGAACCTGACGGTGCCGTCCTTGAACGCGTGCAGGTTGTGCTTCTGGCGCAGTATCCCCTTTTCCAGTGGCTCCGCGGACCTGTGCCGACTCATGAGCGACTTTACCCCCTTGAACGGCTCTACCGGCACCACGCCCAGCTTTTTCCTGGCCTGCTCCATCGCGGCCTTGAGCGGGTAGTTGACTGACGAATGCGTCCTGCCGTCCCTGCCGCAGCGCGCGCACTTTCCGCCGTCTTCGACGTCTCCCCTGCACACGATGCAGAGGTTGCGGATCATTGTCGACGCGCCGCAGGCACGGCAGTGCGTCCCGATTGAAGGCAACTTGCAATCATCGCAGTAGCGGTTCGCCATCTCGGTGTAGAATGAGTCTTCCTTGCACGCCTTCATGATGTCGCGCGTCGCGCCGCCCTTCGGGCCGACCGGGAACAGCACGTGCACCGGAGGCTTCATCTTGCGCTCGGCCGCCTTTTCCGGCCTGCCGACCCTTACCGCGATGGTGGAGGCAAATTTCGGCATCACGTGGACGCCGGACGATTTCGTCACAAATTCTGTCGCGTCCTTGGCTTCAACCAGCGGCCCGGCGAGTAGCCGCCTCAATGAGAGGGCCTGGCTGCTGTCGTCGAGCTGGATCCTGCCGTCGGCTATGGAATGAGCGACCCCTAGCCGCTCCAGGACGTCCTTTAACTTTGCGTCGTTGGGCATGCTGTCGTCGAGCCTGTCCTTCAGGTAGAGCGCTTCGTCAAGGCCGACTGTGTCCCAGTAGAACGAATATTTCGGGTGCAGCGGCAGACCCAGCTTGCTAATGCCAAACGCTTCTTCGACTGCCGGCGCGATCAGCGGATTTTCGGCCAGCTGGATCAGCCTCTGCCTGTTCGAGTCAACTGGCAGCGCCGGCAGTTTCGACTTTAGCTGCTGGGCCCATATCTCCTCGACGTAGCCTGCGGGCGGCAGCTGGGCGTTGTTTTCGAGAAAGTCGCCGTAGCTTATCAGCATGTCGCCAAGGTACAGGATCTTGGCGACCCGCGTCCGGATCTTTTCCGCCTGCTCGACCGTGGGCACGGGCATCACCGTGCCGTCGTCGAGCCGGACGATCGGCGCCTCCAGTGTGTCGACCAGCGCTATGGTGGACGCCTTGCCCGGCACGTCCATCTTGATCTGCGTGCCCGCCACTATGGCGTAGTTGAGCAGCGCCGGCACCGCCGGGTGTATTCCCACCGTCGCAAAGCCGGTGTTGTAGCAGCGGCCGTAGCGCAGGCGGAAGCCACCTATCTTTTTGGACATCGAAAGCACGGGCCTGCCGGTGATGACCTCTGACATCCTGTGGTGGGCCGCGTCGTCGTCGCCCGTCTGGATCGCCCCCTTCAGGTCCTTGAACCACTCCCAGCCGTCCAGCTTTAGCGTCTCAACCAGCTTCAGTAGTTTCCTGCTGCGACCGATCAGCCCGTCGTTCATGACCCGGAGAGTGCCCCCGCGCACCCTGTCAGTCGATATGCGGCGCATACCCTTGTGCCCCACCACTTCGACCGGGTCGGTGTCCACGCCGTCCAGCTCAACCGGCACACTTGAAATGCACTTTATGACGTCTTCGTCAAGGACCTTGAACTGGAAGCCCATGACTTCCCGCTCGTAGATCCGGAGCTCTTCAACGAACCTGCCGGTTTCGTCGTCAAACGAATTTGCGATGTACTTGCCAAGCCCTGCCACCTTCCTTGCGTGATCGGCAATGAGCATGGTGAGCGCGGCTTCGGTGCCGCCGGCCGATCTGATCGGGCCGGCAAACGACACCGACAGGTATTGCGAGCCGTCCGCGTTGCTCTTTATCGTGACGTCGGCTATGCCCTGCAGCGGGGCTACCGTCACGCCTTCCGTGACCACGGCCAGCGACACGCGGACTGCGTTGTCAAGCCGGGTCTTCAGGTCGCCCGAGCCGTATTCGCCTGCAGCGATCTCTTCCGCTATCTTGAGCGCCGCCTTTTCCTTTGTAGTTGCCGCGAGCAGGGTGCGCAGCCGATCCGCGATGTCGATGTCGTGCATCTTGGCAACCCTGTCCGCCAGATCGTAGGCTATCTTTGGCTCCACAATGTCTGCGACGTCGAACCCGCGCCTTCTGGCCTTTAGCGCGTGCTGGTAGTTCTGGTAGACGTTCTGGAGGATGTCCTGCTGGTAGCGCCTGTAATATACCGGCATTCTCACGTCCTTGAGACGGGCCTCGGCTTCATCCAGCATCATGATTATCGCGACCTAATGGCCTTGACTATCGACGAAAACTTTTCCTGCCAGTTGCCGTCCTTTTCTATCATTGTGCCGATGACGATGATGTCGGCGCCCGCCTTTGCTATCTGCCCGGCGGTTTCCGGCGACCGGATCCCGCCGCCGACGATCAGCGTGCCTTCATAGTTCTTCCTTACAGCCGCCACCATTTCCGGCTGCACGTTCTGCAACGCGCCTGAGCCGGCTTCAAGATAGACAAAACGCATGCCCATGTACTGGGCCGCGAGCGAATACATCACTGCAAGGTTTGGCTTGTTGAACGGGATTCCCCTTGCGCGGCCGACAAACCAGGCCGCTGTCCCTTCGCCGACAATGATGTAGGCTGTCGGCAGGGGCTCGATGCCGTACTTTTTGACCGCGACTGCGCCGAGCGCCTGCGCTTCTGTTATGAAATACGGGTTCTCTGAATTCAATAAGGAGCTGAACAAAATCGCGTCGGCCATTGGTGACACGCCCGTGACGTTTCCGGGAAACAATATCACGGGTATCTTGATCCTAGATTTTATTTCCGCCACCACTTTGGCTAATTCTAATTGATCGATGGCCGACGAGCCGCCCACCAGGATCGCGGAGGCTCCTTTTTCCTCCACCTTTCTGGCAATTGCTGCCGCGTCGGTAGAGTTTTCAGAGTCGATGAGCGGCAGGCAGATCGTGCCGTGTTTTTTTATCTCGTCTCGTAAATACTGCTCGACCTTTCCTGGTGCCACTTCTTTTGAAACAAGCTGGTCACTTTAAAGTTTGATGCTACGAAACTTTTTATCCTATGGCGCTATACAAATCTGTATAGTGTTTATGGCCGACGTGAAATCCAATTCTAACAACCTTTATGCCTATCTTGTTGCAAATTCTCTATTTACTCCACGCCAGTTGTCAATAATTTCTAAAAAGCTGCAGGGGGGCAGCCGGGCACCGAACATCAGCTCAGGGGCCTATTACAGGCAGGTAAAACAGTGCAGGGACAAGGTCAACGCGGTTCTGTATAGCATGATACTTCTGCAATCGACGGGGATCGTGCAGCCGGAAGCATCGAGTGCTCTTGGCAGGCTCGCGGAGCAGTTAGGCGTGATATTTGCTTCGGAAGACAGTGATGTGGCCGGCCGGCCGAGCGTGGGCGACGTGATGTCCGTGATTGACCAGCTGGTAAAAAGAATGTCCAAGTTGTAAAATAATGTTGTTCTGTAGCGATAAATCACGGTGCCGCAACGTAATGCCGTGACATGATCGTCGACCTGTCCTTCCTAATCACGTTTCTGACCAGCAGCACCGTGACGTCGGGGGCCTTTGCGTTCCTTGCAGGCATGGCCTGTGTAATGGTTTACGCCAGGGCAAAAAGCACGCTGGCGGACCGCCGCTACAGGGCCGACGAGGCTGTGGTCGAGGCAGTCGTTCTCGAGTACACCCGCAGGCTGCGGGACTATGACAAGGTGATCGCCGAGCTACGATCAAAAGTCGACATCATGGAGGTGAGGTCGCAGCCGCCTCAAGCAACGACGTCACAGTACCAGCAGGCGTCACACCAGCCGCAACCTCACGTAGCGCCGGCGAGTGAGCCCGTGGCAGTCACGCAGCACGCGGCGGTTGAGAAGGAAGGCAACGGCACGACCGATTACATTTTGAAGCTGCTCGCAGAGACGCCGCGGACTTCACGGGAGGTCCAGCTTGCGGTCGGCAGGACGCGCGAGCACACCGCCCGCCTCATGAAAAAACTCCACGACTCTGGCCTTGTAAGCAGGGACGTCAACGCCAAGCCCTTCAGGTATCACATCACGGACGCAGGTCGAGAGAGGCTGAGGGAGAAGGTTGCGCCTGCTGCTGTCTAGTGATTATTTTATAGACCCACTCTTTGCCCTGGCGATTCCTCGCCAGCCTGCCGCGCTCTGAATATCGTGAGAGGTAGGTCGAAATGATGCTCAGTTTGATCGGCTCGTTGTATTGATCCTCATAGAGCTCGAGGATGTCGGTCGAGGTAAAGCCGCCGTAGGGGAACTTGCCCTCGACGAGGCTCCAGATCCTGTCGCCCACCGAGGCCGCCACCTTGGCCGTGAACGTCTCGCCGTCGCCGTTCCCGTTTGACTCGATGTTGAGAAGGTCCATGAATTCAACTATTTTCATTATCTTGTCTTTGGACACGTTGCCCTCTAGAGAGAGGTTGTACTTGCTCCCCTCGGCGTCCTCCAACTCGATCTTGAACTTTCTCTTTCCCGGGCCCATAACAGAAGTAGCTAAACGTGTTATTGTCTTAACACTTAACACCAGCTCTGCCATTGTTGATAACAAAGAGCTTAGCTCTTGTTAACTGCGCTTGAGAGAGAAGCCATTCTGGTTAACAATCGCCCTTGGTTAACCAGATTTCTAGTTGAAAACTCCCTGTTTGCAGTTCCAGTGGAAATGGAGGGGTCCTGTCCGGGTTTGTTAACAGGGCCAAGGCCGACGTTAACGCTCCAGTGGAAACAAAGGGGTCATTTTCAGCCCTTTTGGCCAGCGATGTTCGTATACTGTTAACAGCAGTTAATCGCGCAATAACTTTTGGCACGCGGCCACCCCTTACTTTCCTGTCCAGTTCCCTTCTCAAGGCTCTTTACAATCAACGTCATCAAGCTGATACACAAACTAGCTATAGTTGATTTGCCGGTTTAAAACTGACCTGTTAACGTAACTGTTAAGGTAAAGTTAACAAGTAAAGGCTCTGGATAAGAAAAAGAGGGGGCGGCGGGTTAAAATTGGCGCGCCAGCAATGGTGATCGATAATTGAGCTCTGACATTGATAATATTTTCACAAGAGCCGCTAGCGGCAAGTCGCTCATCAAGGTCTGGCAATTTCTGAATATTGATTATGTGCCGGAAAAACTTCCGTTCAGGGACGAAGAAACAAAGACACTTGCGCAGGTATTGTCGACGATTTTCAAAAATGCCCGGCCGTCGAACCTTCTTTTATTCGGCAAGCCAGGCACCGGCAAGACTGCAGCTGCAAGAAACGTCGTGGAGAGGCTTTTGAAAAAATCAGCCGAATTAAAAATGGACGTAAAGGTCCTGTTTATCAACGCCAAGACCGCGGGTAGCGCTTACAAAATATTATTTGAAATTGCTGAAGAGCTCGGCATTAACAAAGAACAGGAAAAACACGTCCACTTCACCGGCCTGTCGATGGGCGAAGCGACCGACAGGATCCTGCAATTCATACAAAAGAAAAAGCTCAACATCGTTCTGGTGATCGACGAAATAGACTCGCTTGTCGACAAGAGCGGGGACGACATCCTCTACAACTTTACAAGGGCCAACCAAAAGATGAAGGGTGGTTTTATCACCCTCATCGGTATCTCAAATAGCCTCACATTCAAGGACAAGCTGGATCCGCGCGTAAGAAGCAGCCTCAGCGAGGAGGAGATGGTCTTTAACCCCTACACCGTGGACCAGCTGCGCCAGATACTGCAGGAGCGAGCCAAGGCGGCATTCAACGAAGGCGCGATCTCTGACGCGGCGGTCAACCTGTGCGCGGCTATTGCAGGCAGGGAGCACGGCGACGCGAGGAAGGCGATCGACCTGCTAAGGGTTTCGGCAGAGCTTGCAGAAAGGGAAGGCGCCACCAGAGTTGACGAAAAACACGTGCGCGCCGGCGAAGACAGGATTGAAAGGGACGCGCCGTTCATCGCGCTGAAAAATGCAACGACCCACAACAAACTGGTAATACTCTCCATAATGAAGTCAAAGAGCGGGACCACCGGCGACGTGTACGACACCTATCTTTCGTTGTGCAAGCGGCTGGAGCAAAAGCCGCTCACCCAGCGGCGCATGACGCAGATAATAAGCGACATGGAACTGCAGGGCCTGATTTCAACGGACATCGTCAACCAGGGCCGCTACGGCAGGTCGCAAAAGATCAAGATAACAGTCCCGCTAACAACCGTCAAAGAAGCGCTCAAGGAAGATTTCACGTCACTTATAGATTGAAATCCTGGATTGACGGCTGGAGCGTCGCTAGGTTGACAAGTATCGCCAAGCCCGGCGACGGGGTTATGCCCATCGTCTGCTGGTACCTTGTCTGGCTCTGCCACGCGCCCGAGTTCACGACAAGGGTCCCGCGGTAGCTCTGCACGTCCGTCACGTGCACGTGCCCCGAGTGGAAGATATCCGGCACGTCGGTGATGACCATCATGTCCTCCTGCTCAGGGGCGACCGGCGTCCGCCCGCCATATGTCGGAGCGAGGTGGCGCGCCTTGAGAAGCACCTTCATCGCCTCTGCCGGCTTGTGGTAGCTGAGGCCCGGCGTAGTTGCAATGACGTCGTCGAGGCTCTGGCCGTGGAACATCAGCAGCTTTACTCCGTTCAGGTCCACAAACGCGGGGTTGCCGAGCATTGTGCAGTTTTCCAGCCCGTAAAGGTGATCTCCCGGGTCTCTGCCCGGGATTGCTGGCTGTGGGAGCGCCCTCCTGCCCGGGTCGTGGTTGCCCGGTATTACCAGCACCCTGATGTGTTTTGGCACCCTTGCCAGCAGCCGCGCGGCGTGGCTCATCTGCTTGCCCGCGTCCATCTCCAGCAATTCCTTGTCCTGATTTGGAAATATGCCGATGCCTTCTATCACGTCGCCCCCGACACAGAGGAACTTGATCTTGCGCACAAGGTCGTCGTCAGACGACAACCAGTCCAGAAAACTCAGGAATTCCTTTTCCATGAAATACTTGCTCCCCACGTGTAGGTCTGAAATCAATATGGCATATGCTTCCGACCTGCTCCTGTTCGGCAAATGGTCGGGGATGTCCGGCGTCATGACGCTCTTGATCGTCAGCCCCGGCGCGCCCTTGCCGTTTTCAAGCTCTAGCATGACCATCTGGTCCAGAGCCAGCGCAGTCGCCTGCTTTTTCGCGTCCTCTGCCACCGCGGTCACGGTCAGGATGCCGGTATAGTCGTCGACTGCGATCTCGATCCCGTTCTTTTTGGTGCGCCTTGACATCAGGAGGCCCGCCACCACGGTCGAGCCGGCACCACCGTGCAGGCTCTTTTCGCCCCTCTCAACAAACTTGCTGCCACTGGCACGGGAGGCCTGCTTCACAGACGCTATTTTTGATATCCGCTTGCTGTCGGGCCGCTGCGATAAAATGCGCATGGACTTTTCAAACCTGCTCCTGAAAAGGGCGGCGTAGCCTTCGACTCCTTCCCCGGTGGTCACCTTGGGCGTCGGGTCCATCAGGATGCTGCAGGCCTGCTCTATCGGCCCTTCGTCCTTCCTTGGGTTCAACAAACTCTTGATGTCGTCTACAAGGATCACCGCGTTTTTCGACGGCTTTTTCGACTTTATTATTTCCTTGACCGTCTGGAGCACGTCGGCTTCCAAGCCCTTTAGCATCGCAAACGCGTCGGGATGTATCTGGAAGCCCTTGCTGGTGGCATACGATAATGCACTGAAAACTTCATTTTGCAAAGCCAACGCTGCCGGCCGTTTTGATGTCGAGCTTGATGCTTAAGTAGATTTCTACGCGGCAAAGTTTTATCCAAGAAGAGTGCAATACCATCGTTGAAGAAATTCTGCGGCAGGTGCAAGAAGGAGCTGCCGGCCGACTCAAAATACCTGCTGTGCAAAGAGTGCCACAAGCGGGTCGTCATGTCCGAAGAGGACAGGGAATTTTACGAAAACTCGCGCCTGCGCTACTGAGCTTTTCTTCTTCTTGTCCGCTTTCTTTTTGCGCCTGTACTTTTGCGCGCCCTGCTCTTATGAATGTCCTCGGGGAGCTCTGGCTGCGCGCCCTGCTGGGGCTTGTCCACAACGGGGACGCCGACAGAATCCTTCAGCCTTCTGGCAAAGTCGCGACGTGCAACCACCATTTCGCGCTGCGTATCCATCAGCTTTAGAAAGCCCGTGTAGATCTGATCTTGATCAGAATAAGTCCTTGCCCTGATCTCTGACAGCACGTCCTCAAACGAGTCGGCAAACCTCATCGAAAGGTCGCCCATCTTGGAAATGGCTTCGGCGTCCATCTCTGCATGCTTTTCCGCAGCCTGGGCCTGCGCTTCCTTGGCCTTTTTCTTGGCCACTTTGGTACCTGCGACTATCAACTCCCTGAGCTCGGCCAGCGCGCCCTTGATCTTCTTTGACAGCTCTGACTCGGTGTCGACGTACCCTTCCGGCGTTGACACAACGGCGGTTTCTGGTCTTGGCGCGGTTGCAAGGTACTCACCCTCTTCCATCACCATATCTGGAGTCGTGTGCCTTTTCTCTTTTATTTCGAGCTGCTCTGCGGCTGCCGCCCGTATTTCTTCGCCAGAGGGCCTCATCGCCCTGCCAGCCGGCATCGGCGCGTCCCGGCGCGCCCTGTACCTGAACAGCAAATCTTCAGTAGCAACGACAGAGTCGCCAGACAATGCAATTTCGGATTTCGGGATGTCAAACCTCATCGAGCCATCGGTTTCGCTGAACACGACAATCACGTCGTCTGTCTCCTTGGCCACGCGGCCGACCGGCTGGCCGTTCACCAGGACAGTCTTGTCAAAAAGGTCTTTTGGATACTTTCCCTCATAGCTGGCGAGATCGAGCTCTGGGGTTGGCTGCCTCGACTCTTTTTCAATTTTCAAGGCGCTGTCTGCGCTCAACCCGGCCTCTGTGCTGCTCTGCATGGCCGCGATTTTTTCCTTGGCCGCCCTAGCTCCTGCCTGCGCAAGCTCCTTGGTTCCGCTTACAGCCTGCCTCGCCGCCCTTTCAAGGTCGTCAGCCGCCGTTGCCCCGGTGTCTTTCATCTTTTCCTTGACTGATCTTGAAGCCCGCTCCAGCTCGCGCCCGACGCCTTTGAATTCGTCGGCCACATCCCTGATCTTTTCTTCTGCCGCCGACGCCCTGTATTCCTCCACGGCGGGCGGCGTCTCTTCAGGGATTTCGCCGGCCTTTTGGCGTATCTCCTCAGCTGACGCCCTGAGGCTCCTGCCCTCCGGCAACGGGGCGTCCTTGTCGACCGCGTACTGCTCGAGCGGCTCGTTCACCATCACCGAGCCGCCGGCCAGCGCGACCTTTGACTTTGGGACGTCAAAGCGCGAATTATCGGAATCACCGAAAACCACAATCATGTCGTCGGTCTCTTTTGCGACGCGGCCCATCGCCAGCCCGTTTGCGACCACCGTCTTGTTGAACAGGTCCTTCGGATACCTGCCTTCATAGCTTGCCAGATCGGCGTCGGTGTTTTCCATTGCAGCAGCAAGCGTCATCAGCGCATAAAACGGATATGAGGAATTGGAGTAGAAGAAAGTTAAATGCTAAGGTTATAATTGGCGTAGCCACGATTTTTGCCCGTTGGAGGTACAGCAGCGGAGCCCAAAAGTGGCGGCAGGCCTCTCGTTCGCGGCACTGTCCATGCTATACTCTGTCATGCTGGTCGGGGTCTACATCAGTTCGTCGCACCAGGGGCTTTCCTGCCCCGACTGGCCGCTATGCCCAAACGGCTTTGACCTGCCGTCGGAGAGGCATTTCTTTGAGCACTACCACCGCGTGATGGTGGTCATTGCCGCCGGCCTGATCTATGCGACTGCAGCTTATTCCTTCTGGAACGCCAGGCCGGCCCGCAAGACGGCGATTATAGCCGCGATTGTGGTGTCGGTGCAGATCGTGTTTGGTATGCTGGTAGTCACCCTCCGGCTGGAGCCCCTGCTCGTGGCGACCCACCTGTCGACAGGCATCCTGCTCTTTGCCACGACCCTGATGACCTTCCTTACGTCGTACATGCTGGCTAGGAAGCGCCGGGAATCAACAACTCTATAACAATTGACCAGCAGCCTTAATACAAAAAATGCGCGAAAAAGACAAGAGAGTTGCAGCAGACAATTCTTCTTGTTGACCAAAAGCCAAACACGGCGGCCCTGATGTCGACCTACCTCCGCGCCGACGGCTTTGCCGTGGACCACACGCCCGACCCTTCCGAGGCGCTAAAGTTTGCAAGCCAGATAAAATACGAAATCGTCATCACCGACCTCGTGATGCGCGGCATGACCGGGCTGGATCTCTACCGGGAAATAAGGTCCTATGACGGCGAAGTCAGGTTCATGTTCCTGCTCTCGGTGTCGAGCGAGGCGCTCCGGCTGATGGGGTCGCTTGAGCGGGGCGACGTGATAAAAAAGGAGCCGCTCTCGATAAACGAAGTCATTTGTAAAGTAAGAGCGGCGCTTACGAATAGTCGCTGAATATGCTGTTGATTTGCGACAGCAGCTCGTTGCGCAGCTGAATTACCTTCCTGCGCTTTTCGCCGTCCAGGTCGGCCGTGAGCAGCGCGTCAAGCCCTTCAACCAGATACTTGATGTTCGTCATCGTCAACAGATTCCTCTCCTCTTCTTGATTTTTGCTCGCCATTGCCCCTATGTATCAATGACGCTGCTTGTTATTAAGAACGGCGGAAGGTTTGAACAGAAAATAGTAATATCTGTCCGCTGCAATTCTGCCCTATGGCCGAAAGCCAGCAGACCACCATAGTCAACCTGCACAATTCTGGCGTGCCGGCGGAGACGATCGCGCTCCAGCTAGACATCGATCTTGAAGAGGTGAAGAGGGTGATAGCCGCGGCTGAAGAAAAATCCGCCGCAAAAGCGCCGCCGTCGCTTGCGTCGTTCTACCTTGACGCCGTGGTCGACCTCGACAAGGCGATCCAGATGGCCCAGACGAGGGTGTGGAAGGCGCTCAAGGTTACAAGCACGTTTGACATATCGGGAGAGGAGACGGACGAGGTGCTGGCAAGGCTTGCAAAGTCAAAGGCGATGCTGGTGATACTCCACATCGACCTTGTAGGCTCGACCCGCATGTCGTCTGACCTGCCGGCAGACAGGCTCGCCGCGATAATCCAGGCGTTCACGCAGGAAATGTCGATTACGGTGTCGGCCTACGGAGGATATGTGCTCAAATACGTGGGTGACGCGATACTGGCCTTCTTTCTTGCGACCGACGACACGTACCTGCCGTGCGTGAACGCGGTCAACTGCGCCCGGTCGATGGTCAAGATAGTGCGGGAGGGGATAAACCCGATCCTCAATCAATATGATTACCCGGAGATGAACGTGCGCGTGGGGATCGACCTTGGCGAAAACGTGGTTGTGCAGTACGGGTGGGACATCTTCAAAATCGACGGCAAAAAGCTAAAGAGGCCGCACTATGACATTCTCGGCTACACGATCAACATCGCCACGAAAATGACGTCGCTTGCAAAGCCGGACCAGATAGTGGTGGGTCAGATGGTCTACGACGTCCTTGACGACCACCAGAAGGTCACGTTCCACCCGCTGCAGGTAGGCCACGAAGTGTGGAGCTACATGAGCGACTACTCGCGCGGTGTATACCTGCTCTACGGCACCGCCTGAGGGGGCTAGCCAGTAAATATATATCTGAAAAACACGCTATCAGGACTGTCAGATGCGCTCTATAGAATACGAAGACTCTTTTGTCAAGATTGCCGGCCTGATTGGCGGCGAGGAATACGTCAAGGTGGCCCGCGCCCTCTTGAACACCGAGGACGTCACAGACGAGGAGATTGCGAGCGCGACGGGATTGAAGATAAACATTGTTCGCAAGGTGCTGTACGACATGTTTGGCAAGGCGCTGATAACCGGCATCCGGGTAAAGGACGAAAAGAAGGGCTGGTTCGTCTACCGCTGGCGCGCAAAGCAGGACCAGGTCGACAATTTCATCGACAACCAGAAGAAAAAGATCCTCGATCGGCTGCACAAGCGCCTGGATCACGAAGAGTCGACCGAATTCTACCACTGCGGCAACCACGACTGCCCGCGCGTAAAGTTCGACTCGGCCGTGGAGCTGTTCTTCAAGTGCCCAAACTGCAAGGGGCCGCTCAACATGGTGGACAACATGAAGGTGAAGGAAGCGCTGCGGTACAAGATCGACCAAATAACGACAGACGTTTCTTCGTCAAAAAAGTAATCATTTTCTTCTGAGCCTTCGCTGGCGCAATATCCCTTATTTAGTTTGACAATCTGTCTATGCCATGACAGGCGTTCACCAGCGTTCAGTAGAGGTGTCTGATTCCCCGATAACCAGAAAGCAGACCTACACGTCACTTCCCCGTCCGGTCCAATGCGCCCGGTGCAACCATCTTGCCTACTGCAAGGTGATGTACGATCTGGGCGACGTGATCAAGGTGGAATTTCTATGCAAGGGGTGCTGCGACGCTAGCTGACCCGGGCTGACGCGAGCCTGTTGTTGCACGACGGGCACTTTTCAACCGCCCCGCCTGCTAGGGCGGACGCGCACCAGAAACACGAGCCGCACAGCAAAAAGCGGACCTGCCTTGCAATTTTGTCAAGCTTCATAGTAGATCGAAATGGGTAGCCAGCTCTACAACAACTGACGTTAATATAGCTATGCCAGGTCGTTCTTGAGGATCGCCCTTACCGCCCTGAAAATCTGCATCCACATCTGCCACGTCAGCCTGCCGGTGTTTGTGTTCTGCCTGCTCGGGTGGTAAGAGGCAAGCAGCACACTGCCGTTGACGTCATAGCGCGCCCCATGGCCAAACGCGAGCCCCTTTGCGCCTATAGCCCAGCAGTAGGCGTCAAACCCGATCTTGCCCAATGCAAGCACCACCCTGACACTTTGCAGCAGCTGGAGCTCCGAGACGAGGTATTGAGAGCAGTTTTGCAGTTCAGACGGGAGCGGCTTGTTGCCGGGCGGCGCGCACCGCACCGCCGCGGTAATGTAGGCGTCTTTCAGCATAAGGCCGTCGTCTTTGCTTCTGCTCGTCGGCATGCTTGCAAACCCGGCTTTGTGCATCGCCCTTGCGAGCCAGTCGCCCGAGCTGTCGCCGGTGAACATCCTGCCGGTCCGGTTGCCGCCGTGCGCCGCGGGCGCGAGCCCTACTATCAGTAGCCGCGCATTTGGATCGCCCCAGCTAGGCAGTGGCCGCGCCCAGTACTCTTCATTTGCAAATCGCTTTACTTTATCCTGGCCGACCTGCCTGATGTACTGCGACAGTCTGGGGCATAGCGCGCATTTTGTTATCCTAGAATTGAGCGTGCGCAGATTTTGGGCGTCCGGGGGCAACAATAGCAAACTTATCTACTATCAGAATAATCTATTTATTCCCCGTAAGAGCGTTCGTCTACGTTTGTCTACTGAAATTAATACCGGCGACGAACTGACATGGATCGCCGGCTCTGTAGTATTGAGCGATAACCCACCCCTTCAGCTGAAATACTGGAGGAAAAAGTTTGGAGTAAAGCAGGCAGACCTAGCCAGAAAGATGGACATCACGCCGTCGGTCCTGAGCGACTACGAGAAGGGCCGCAGGCCGTCACCCGGAGTCAATTTCATCAAGCGCTACCTAGTCGCGCTCTACGAGCTGGCCAAGTCAAACGGCAAGGCCGTGGAAGAAATGGCGCCGACTCCTGTCGCCAATGTGCATATAAGCCAGCCATAAAGATCTACAGCATGCCACTCATTCTAGTGTCAATGTATCCCGGCAGGACCAAGGAGCAGAAAGACGAGTTTGCAAAAGCGGTGACCGACGCGGCCGTGCAGATATTAAAGACAAAGCCAGAGCACGTCATAGTGGTCTATGACGAAAAGCCAAAGGAAAACTGGTTCCAGTCAGGCAAGCCGCTATAGGGCATGTACGATCCCGACGACCCGGAGCTCCAGTTCATGGCAAGCGGGATCATTAACACAGTGAAAAGACATTCCATCCCATACAGGACCCTGTCGGGACAGGAGATCTGGGAGGAGCTGCAGAGGAAGGGATACAAGTTCCCCGTGAGCGGCAGGCGACTTGACTTTTTGTGGGAATCAGCCCGGTGGTTCGACGCCCTCGACCTTGCGATAAAAAAGCTCAAAAGCGAAGCTTTATGACATTTGCGGTACAGCTCTGGTTGAAGAGGAATGGACATTTTTGACGGTATAGCTACAAAGCTCGACGTAAGGGAATTCAGCCCACGGGACGTCCCGTCTGAAATAAAGCAAAGCGTTCTCGAAGCCGCCAGGATGACGGGCACGGGTCTCAACACTCAGCACTGGCGATTCATTCAGGTGGAAGGCAAGGATCATCTAAAGAAACTTGCCGAAGACAGCACGAGCGGGATGTGGGTCGCAGGCGCCGACTTTGCAGTCATTGTGCTGACAAACCCGAAATACAACTTCCACATGATTGACGCGGGAAGGGTGGCGCAGAACATGCAGCTGGCCGCGTGGAACCGCGGAGTGGCTTCCGGCCTGTTCACGGGCGTGAGAGATGAGCTACGCGACGATTTTGGAATCCCAAAAGAGCTGAACGTCACGATAATAGTGGGTTTCGGGTATCCTGCAAGGGAACTGACGGGCAGGAAAAAGGACCGCGTGCCGCTTGGCGAGCTGGTCTATTATGGCAAGTACGGCACCGCCGCGTGAGGCTTGCTGCCAAGAGCAAACTATTTCTATTTTCGTCATCTACTCCTGCATTGCTTGAAGAGAATCGCCCTAGTGCAGATGCGCTCGTCGGAGGACAAGCATGAGAACCTGAAGAAATCAATCGAATTTATCGCCGAAGCTGCGAGCAAGGGCGCAAACCTTGTATGCTTTCCCGAGTTCCAGATGGCCTTTTCGCCCGGCAGCCAGTCCGCGGCGAAGCTGGCCGGCATCGCCGAGACGGTCAGGGGCAATTTTGTGTCAGAGCTTGCAGCGGCCGCAAAGAAAAACAGGATCGGGGTCATCGCGGCAATCTATGAAAAGAGCGGCAAACCAAATCGCGTCTACGACACTGCGGTCATGATCAGTTCTGCCGGAAAAGTGTCGTCCGTGTACCGCAAGCTGCACCTCTACAACGCACTGGGCTTCAAGGAATCTGCAAAATTAATGCCCGGCAAAAGTATCGCCAGGCCGGCAAAGACAAATGCCGGCAGCATCGGCTTGCTGATCTGCTACGACTTACGGTTTCCCGAATTATCAAGGATATTGACGGTCAAGGGCGCGGACGTGCTGGTCGCGCCTTCGGCGTGGGTCGCCGGCGAAATGAAGGAGGAGCACTGGCAGACGATGGTAAAGGCAAGGGCAATTGAGAACGGCTCGTACGTGGTCGCGCCGGATCAGCTGGGCAACATCTACTGCGGCAGGAGCATGGCAGTCGACCCGTTCGGCGTGGTATTGGTGGACATGGGTCAGCGAGAGGGAGTCGAGGTGGTAGATATCGACAAGTCGCGCGTGGAGAAGATCAGAAAGTCACTGCCGCTGCTGAAGAACCGCAGGACAGACGTTTACAAGCTATCGTACTAGCACGACAGCGCAAGATGGTGGTCGTTGTGGGACGTCTTCCATTCGATCCTGCACTCGTGCTTGTCGACAGGGCACGGGAACCTCTCTCTGCAGTACTCACACATGTGCGAATGGTCGCTGTAAACCATCATCAATTGCAATAGGCGTCCGTTTTCTTATTAGGTTAGTGAAAGCATTCTAGCGAAGCTTGCTATAGAGTATTATTTCTTTTTTGACGGGCACTGCATGTTGACGCAGATTTTCCACTGTTTCGCCCGCCTTGCAAAAATAACCCCGACAATGGGCCAGCCGCACTCTGCGCAGGCTTTACCGCCGGTCCTTATCAGGCCTTTTTGCGGCAGGGGCGCAGTCGCCCTGCAGCCGGTAGAATAGTTCGAGCAGCCTACAAAGCGCTTTTTCGTCCTGTACGACTTTATCATGCGCAGCTGACCCTTCTTGCAGACCGGGCACGGGCCCAGCGTCGCGGCCTTTGTGCTGTCGGCAGACGCCGCGTCGCCTATCCGCGTCCCGATGTCAGCTTCCTTTTCCATGAACGTCGCCAGCGACTCTATCAGCTTGTCCACCGCCTGCTCGATCACGAAAACGCTGTCCGCGGACCCCTGCTCTACCAGTTCAAGCTGTTCCTCCATAGACCTTGTCAGACCCGTGGAGACAATGGCCGGCACGAACGCCCTCATGGAGTCGATTACTGCAAAGCCTAGGTCGGTCGCCTCGATCCCGCCCCTGCCCGAAGCGATGTAGCTGCGCTTGAACAGGGTGGCGATGATGTCGGCCCTCGTGGCCTTTGTCCCGATCTGCTCCTGCTCCATCTTGGCAAGCAGGCTTGCCTGGTTGTAGCGGTAGGGCGGCTGCGTGAACTTCTCCTCCATCTCCACGCCCCGGTTTTTCACCACGTCGTCCTTGTGCAGCTCTGGCAGCTCGCGCTGCTCCAGCCTGACATAGGGCTTGTAGAATACCATCCAGCCTTCGTAGACGGGCGCCCTGCCTTCCGCCTTGAATGCGTGGCCGTTCACGTCGATCGCGACGTCGGTATGTTTGCTTATGGCCGGGTCGCCAAACGTCGCAAGGAATCTTTTCACTGTCAGGTCATAGACCTTGAATTCGAGGCCGCTCAGCTTTTGCCGCGGCGGAACACCAGTGGGGTAGATTGCGGGGTGCGCCGGGTCTATCATCCTGCCTTCGTTTGGCACGAGCCGGCCCTTTGATAGCAGCATCGACGCCAGCCTGCCGTAGCTTCCGATTTTTGAAATGCCGGAGATTATCTTGCCATATCCTATTGACGGCGGCAGCTTTTGGCTCGACGTGCGCGGATACGAAATCAGCGCCTGCAAATACAGCTTTTCCGCTATTGCAAGCGTGTAGCCGGGGCCGAGCTTGAAGAGCCTGTACGCTTCGCGCTGGAGGTCGCCGATGTTAAACGGCGCAGGCGGCCTGAGCACCGCCTTGCTCTCGCTGGCATCTGTTACAGTTCCATCTTTGCCGACGCATGCGCTCATTATTGATCTGGCTTTTGCAAGCGTCTCAACCTTTGGCTTCTCGTACTGCGCGGAAAATGCCTGGCCATTTTTTTCAAACTGCGCGCTTATTGTCCAGTGGGGGTCGGGGACGTGCAGCCTGATTTCAAGCTCCCTGTCCACTGCAAACGCTAGCGTCGGCCCCTGCACCCTGCCGATCGAGAGGTTGCGGTATCTGCTCGCTGTCTTGAGCGATTTGGCTAGTGCCCTTGAGAGGTTGACCCCGTAAATGAAGTCGAGCATGTGGCGCGACCGACCGGCTTCCGCAAGTCCGCTGTTTGATTTTGCCAGGTTGTCAAACGACTCTCTTATCTCGTCGTCGGTCAGAGTCGAGAACTTTGCCCTCTGCGCCTTTTCGTACTTGCCGCCGCACGCGTACTGCAGGATGCTGTGGCCTATCACTTCGCCTTCCTGGTCATAGTCGCACGCGTGCACAAACGCCGACGCGTCCTTTGACAGTTCTGAAATAATTTTGATCGCCCTTGCAGCCCGCGGGTTCTTGGCGACTGGCGCCCACTCGAGGTCAAACACCGGGTACACGCCCCTGTTTTTCGTAACATCGGACAAGCCGTAGAGGTGGCCAAGCGCCGTGCAGATCTTGTAGTGGCGGCCGCCATTTGTCACGTCAAAAACAGAAATCCCGGACGGCCTCGTTTCCTTTGGGTCGCCGAGCGCCTGCGCTATCCTCCTTGCGGCATCGGGCTTTTCGCAGACGACAAGCGTGTACAATCATGCAATCTTGAGCAGTTTTGTTCATATTAACCCGATCCTTTTTCGGGCTACACAGCGCCCATGATTCTTCAGTTGCAACAGTAATCAAGCTATTTATAATGCAAAACGCCAATTTTTACAGATGACAAACAGCAAAGTCTGCGTTCTTGGCGCCGGCAGCACCAAATACGGAAAATTAAATGAGAGCATCATAGAGATTGCTCTGAATGCGGCCAAAGACGCCATAGACTCTGCAGGGATCACCCCAAAGGACATCCAGGCCGGCTACATCTCGAACGTGTTCGGGGTTGCAGACAAGCAGGTCCACATGGCGCCTGTCATCATGAGCAACCTTGGCATTTCCCACGTTCCCGGACTTACTATAGAGTCTGCTTGCGGCTCTGGCTCGGTCATGTTCAGAGAAGCTTTTGCAAACGTGGCTGCTGGCTTTTACGACTGCGTCCTTGCACTCGGCGTCGAAAAGGTGACGCACACAGGGACCGCCCGCAGCACTACCCTGTTCTCCTACTGCTCTGACTTTTTCTACGAAGGCGGCAACGGCGCTTCGTTCCCGGGATTGTTTGCGTCGATGGCCCGCGCCTACATGCACACGCACAAGGCGACCGAAGAGGATCTGGCAAACGTCGCGGTCAAGAACCACGAAAACGGCGTCCTGAACCCAAAGGCACACGTGCGCAAAAGGATCACGGTCGACGAAGTGCTAAAGTCGCCGGTGGTCGCTTCCCCGCTCAAATTACTCGATTGCTGCCCGTTCTCCGACGGCGCTTCCGCGACAATACTTTGCAGCGAAGAGTTTGCTAAAAAGAGCGGCAGGCCATACATGGAGATTATCGGCTCCGGCAGGGGCGCTTCGCCGGCTGCAGTCCAGGGCAGAGAAGACATCACCACCATCCCGAGCACCGTCGCAGCCGCAAGGCAGGCATACAAGATGGCCGGCGTGACTCCAAAGGACATCAACTTTGCCGAAGTGCACGACTGCTTCACGATTGCAGAGATAATCGACATTGAAGATCTAGGATTTTTCCCAAAGGGCAAGGCCGCCCACGCGGTGAGGGACGGGGCGACGCGCCTCAAGGGCGAGATCCCGATCAATCCGTCAGGCGGGCTAAAGTCAAAGGGCCATCCGATCGGCGCGACAGGCGTCGGGCAGGTGGTCGAAGTGTTTGACCAGTTCACCGGCATGGCCGGCGAACGCACGGTGCCAAACGCCGAGATCGCGCTCACGCACAACTTTGGGGCCACCGGCGCAAGCGCCGCGGTCCACATATTCAGAAAAGTGGACAGGAAATGATGGAAAAGTTGGATAAAGAAAACACGCGGGAAAAGTTCATCGAAGCTGCGAACAGGAAAAAGATTCTTGCGCACAAGTGCGTAAAGTGCGGCCACCTGATGCTGGAAACCGTGCTCTATTGCGAAAAGTGCTCTGCCAGCAAGTTCGAGCACGCCGAGCTGGAAGGCTCTGGCACCGTCGTCACTTATACTATTCAGGCGGTCGCCCCGGAGGGCTTTGAAGACGCCGGCTCGTACGCCTGGGTGGTGTTTAAGCTGGACAACCATCAGTTGAGAGCGTCCGGCTTTCTGCCCGGAGTAAAAACCCCCGCCGACCTGCCCATAGGCACCAAGGTAAGGGTGGCTGGCTTTGACGCAAAGCACGGCCTGATGCTCCAGAAATAGCCGGCGCCCGGAGCAGGAAGGCGCCAGTGTAGCGGCAATTACACATTTTGTTAAAAACTGTCAAGGAGACTTTTCTTATTCCAGTTATTGCAGGTTGCTAGTATGCTATCGGCTGACGTGGTCTGCGGCAAATGCGGCTCGATCGTCTACCAGATGCGGATGTTAAAATCAATCAAAGACGCGCTGCGCGCCACAAACAGCCGCTGCCCCGTGTGCGGCGCGGCACTCAACCCCGGCGATTTCTCGGTTGCAGTGACCAAGCGCTAGCGCAGCCGGTCGTGCTTGCGGAAGCCGCCGTAATAAGCGAGCGTCGCAAGCGCCACCGCGACAATGTACCAGACCGGCATTACAAAGCTGCCAAGGTCTATCGCGCCCATGTGCATCGACGTCCAGTCCGAGAACTGCATCAGCATGCCGCCTTTCGGGTCGCTCTCAAGCGGCACGATCCACCTGTTGGCAAACCACGCGAAATCCTCGACCACTATGGCGGTTACGAGGTTGGCCAAGCCGATAAACGCCGCCTTTATGCGCTTGTGCCGGCCGAGCAGCTTGAACGACATGTCGTCCCACAGCGCGGCAAAGCTGATGAGGACAAAGATGAAGAGCATCGGGAACAAATGATATTGGTACATGTTGCCGATGATGGGCTCGGTCTCCCTGCTCCTGTCAAAATTCGGGTCAGTAACTAACACCTCGCCATCAGACATCTGTAACGCCGGGTCCTTGATGTAGTAATACTCGAGGTGGGCAAAGCTTATGGCAAATACGACACAGATGACCGCGGTCGAGATGAACTCGATCTTGCGCGCACCGAGGTGCTCCGCAATGTGCTCCCTCTTTGAGAGGCGGCTGTGGTCCTCGTCTGCGACCATCTCATCTATTCTATGTTGATATCGCTATTAAGGATACAAATTTTTCCGTAGCTCAGCTTTATAGCAGCTTTTTGTACACAGAGTACAACATCTGGAGTTTTGCCGTTTTCTTTGGCGAAATGGTAGTAGATGGCAGGGGGGGACAAGCGCCAGCAGTTCGTGAGCCAGATCACCAGCGCGACGGGAGTGGTCTACAACCAGCTCGGGCGCCTCAACATGCTCGACAAAAAGTTTGCTTCGACGGAGGCGTACTACCTTGAGCAGATAACCTCGAACATTAGGTCAGGCAACAACGCCCGCGCAAAGATCCTCGCGACCGAACTGTCAAACGTGAGGCGGCTCCGCCGGACGACGCAGCACACCGGCATCGCGCTCGAGGCGATAGTCATCCGCTTCAGCACGATACACGAGTTTGCCATGATCCTCGACGCCATCGACCCGACAGTCGAGATGATAAAGGGCATACAGTCCGAGCTGAGCAGGGCCATCCCAGCCGCCAGTCAGGCGCTCTCTGAAGTCTCGACGGTGACCTCCGATGTGCTGATCAGCGCAAACATCAAGGCAGACGTCCGGATCTCGACCCCGGTGGACGCAGATGCCCTCTCGATCCTCAACGAGATCGAGGGCGTGTTGGAGGACGAGGCAAAGGCCAAGCTGCCAGAGGTGCCATCAAGCATCACGGCTCAAAAGCAGGCGGAAGAGGAGCCTGCCGAAGAGACGAGGGTGATGGTCGAAAGCTAGAGAATAGTTGACTCTTTGGTGAAGCCCAAGTAGGGCAGTTCGTACTGTTAGTGAAAAATATTTTACAAAGTAGTTTTAATCATTTACCTTGATAACGGGGGCGATGGAACAGATGAGTTTTGATTCTCAGCCAAAGGATTCCAAGAAAGGCGGGGTACTAGAGTCCGCGTCAAGGCGCGTCAGGATGATTTTCTCGGTGATGGCGAGCCCGAACAGGATCGACATCCTTCGTATTCTCAACACAAAGGGGCCGCTCACCTATTCCGAGCTAAAGGCGCTCGCCGGCTTCAAGTCGAAAAAAGAGTCCGGCAAGTTCGCGTACCACCTGAGAAAGCTGCTGAGGCAGCTGCTGGTTGCCCTCAACAAGGCAGAGCGCCGCTACACGATAACAAACTTGGGCAAGCTGGTGCTGAGCCTGGCAAGGCAGATCGAGGAGCGCTCGATAATCGAGAGCGGCAAGATGTACGTGAGGACGAGCCGGCACACCATTGAGGAGTTCAACTCTCACAAGATAATCCAATCGCTCGTGAGGGAGGCCAACCTGCCTCTCGAGCAGGCGCAAAAGATCACCGAGGAGGTCGAGAACAAGATCTACAAGTTCCAGACGGCCTACCTCACGTCGTCTCTCATAAGGGAAACCGTCAATTCCGTCCTCATAGAGCACGGCCACGAGGAGTACCGCAACAAGCTTGCGAGGGTGGGCCTGCCAGCCTCGGACATTGTCGAGATGCTCTCTGGCGACGGCGCGACAATAGACGGCGTGATGGCAAGAACGGCCAGCTCGGTCTTTTCCGAGTACTTGGTTTTCAACACACTGCCAAAGGACATCGCAGACATGCACCTGGCAGGCGAGATCAACATCTCTAACGCCGGCGTCTGGGGTCTGCTCCCCGACACGATCTTTTTCGACCTGTCAGAGCTGGAAGACGGGCTGGACCTGAAAGGGCGCTTTCTGGGCGTGGCCCGCATCCCGGCCGTCAAGGGCTCGGACGACGCGATGGCGGCTCTGCCCGCGCTGATATCGCTACTTTCAAGGGAGGCTACAGCAGAAGTCGTGATTGAAGGGATCGTGCCCGCGCTGCTAAAGAACATCAAGGATCCCGAAGACATTGCGTCGCGCTTTGCAAGGGCGCTGGCCGCGTCGTCCGCGGCTCCTTCGCATTCAGCCGGCCTTCCAATAACAACGATCGCCGTGCCCGACGGCGTCGACGCGCGCCAGCTCAACGCGCTGCTGGACGGCTACAAAAAATACGCCGACGCGACGCCCGTGCCGAGGATTGGCCTTGCGATTGCGAGCAAGATGAAGGACAGCCTTGACCACGCGGCGGCAGCCGTGCGCAGCGGAGGCATAATTTCGATCGGCAGCGGCGTGCGGGCGAGCAGCGGCATAAAAAAATCCGGGGGCAAGGGCGGCGCAGCTGCGATATCGCTCCACTCGCTTTCGATAAACCTTCCGCGGCTCGCGTACGAATCAAACAAGGACGAAACCTACTTCCGCGCAAGGCTGGCGCTCATGATCAAGCCGTCGCTCGCCGCGATGTCGATGCGCAAGAAAACAATAATCGACCATGTGAAGAAGGGCCTGCTCCCGTCGCTTGCAAGCGCGACCGGCTCGATGCAGAGAGGCACGTCGGCAATAGTGATCAACCTTACCGGCGCAAAAGAGTCGGTCCACAACATACTCGGCGAGCCCTCTGGCGAAGTGCTCCAGAAGGTGCTAAAGACGGCCGTCGAGGTGGCCGCCACCCAGGGCAAGCAGCTCGGCGAAGAGGGGACCGGCGTCTCAATGGTCGCAGACGACAGCGGCATAAGGTTCGCCAGCCTTGACTCTGAGAAGTACGGCAAGGTCTCGCTCCTGCAGGCCCAGAACACCACCAGCTATTCCCAAGGAATGACGCTAAATGGCAGGGAAATCCTCTCGGACAGGACCCCGGTGCAGGAGTGCATGGCAATCGACAGGCTGCTGAACGGGGGCTTTGCCGCGAGCCTGGACGTGACCGACCTGTCGGCAGCGGAGGTCAAGGGGGCGATAGAAGCTGCAATAGAGCTGCCGTTCCTGCGCCCCCGCATCAGGCTTGCAGTGTGCACGACCTGCGGCCGGCGCTCCAGAGCTTCCGCGGAAAAGTGCGAGCACTGTAAGTCGCCGCACAGGCTGCCTGTGTATTCGTAGCAGCAGCAAAAAGCAGCTCCCGCCGCATTTCTTTTTTCAACTGTCAATTGACGAGCTCGGCTGAAAAAACAAAAATGAAATCCTCCTACCGTAATTGCCAGAAAGCTTTTCATTTTTTGAAATTATTATACGCTGCGCAGCTTTCCCTCCCCGCTTTATACCGGCGTGTGCACTATTACTAATTAATCGCGCACTTATTTTCGCATTAAATGTATAAGTAGAGGTAGCTTTCTGGATAGGGTGGGATGGCGGGAGTTACTGAATTTAATAATAATTCGAAGGATACGCTGAACTCGACGACGATACGCAAGCGCGACGGACGCATGGTCAACTTTGAGCAGAGCAAGATCGCAAACGCGATATACAAGGCGCTGGTGGCAACTGGCAAGCCAGATTATCCATTAGCGGAGAGGCTGTCTGCCCGGGTGGTCCAGAAGATGACCCAGGGCGACAAGGTTGTCGTGCCGAGCGTCGAGGACGTGCAGGACATGGTGGAGTCGATACTCATCGAGGAGAGCCTATCCGAGACGACCAAAGCCTACATACTGTACAGGCATGAGAGGCGCAAGCTGCGAGACGAAAAGATGAAAGTCCTCAACAAGAAGGACCTGGACGAGGTGGACAAGGCGTTCGACCTCAACTCGCTGAGGGTGCTGGCGGCCCGCTACCTGCTGAGAGACGGCAACAACGAAATCATTGAAGGCCCGAAGCAGATGTTCGAGCGGGTCGCGACGTTGGTCGCAATCGCAGATGTCATGCACGACACTGCAGTGTTCAACCTTGCCGGCGGCCACACGCAGAGCCTCGAAG
>DASTTF010000148.1:0-10660 GCA_035760305.1 Nitrososphaera sp. | reverse complement strand
AGCGGCTGCACCGATAGCAGAAGCGGCTATTACGCCCTTCTTGCCTTTATCCACACAATATGGGGTCTGAAAAATTATTTAAGAGATGCCCGTATAGTCTCTATAAAAAACTACACTGTTAAATATACGACGATGCTTGCTCTGCAAGCTAACGCTTGATCGCTGCGCCCTTGATCTCGCTCAAAAATCCGAGAAACGTGATCTGGTGCTCCTTCTGGCACTTGCTGCAGACAAGCGTGCTTGACTGCGCGTTGTTGCCGCCGACGACGCGGTCGATGTATTCTATGGTCTTGCCGCACGTGCACTGGAACTTTCTTGGCGCCAAAGCAGTGCAGAGTTGTTTGCGGCCGCTATTATATTTTTACAAAGCCTTCATTCATTTAGAAAATAGGCAGGCTGCAAGCAACCGTCTGGTTAGCTCCGGTTCATCCTCTTGTCGTATGCCTCTATTATCTTTGAAAGCGCCTCGTCTTCCTCTTTTACCGCGGCCAGGAACTCCTCAAAATAGCCGTTCTTTTTCAGCACCCTGGCGGTGTCGACAAAGTCCTTGCTGTGAGCCTGCTCCATCTTTTTCACCTTTGACGCAAGCGACCTGTCGCGCGCAGACCTGACCAGGGCCTGCTGGATCAACAACCGGCTGTAGCGGCTTGCAGCGAAATAGCGCCGGAAAATGTTCATCCTCTCCTGCCCGTCTGCCCCGGCAAGCTCTTCAAGCAAGAGCTTATGAACGGTCACGGCGTAACAGCAAAATCCTGCAATAAAAAGGCCGCTGTTCATTCGTCTTTTTCTGCCGCGTAAACCTGCCTCGGGTCGGAATATCTGCGCTCCTTGACAAAGACCCAGTTTTTGCCGCATATTGCGCAGGTTATCCGCCTGTCTGTGGCAGAAAATTCAAGCTCGTGGTGGCTGCACCGGATCTGGTAGTGGCGCTTGTGCGCCTCCATTTCCCTGAGCGTGTCGATGTGCATGACAGAATTTTCCGTCAACAAAAATCGTGCATTGCCGTGATAATATATTCCATAACATTCCTTCTGTCATGCTTAAGTAATTGGTGCCCGCATGATCGCCATACTGCAATGACCGAGAAAAAGCGGGAACTCCGCGACATGATTGACGAAGCTGTCAAGGGCAAGATCGACGCAAACCGCAGGTTCGTTGACGAGGTGCTGGAAAAGATACAGGACCGGAACCGCCAGTACTTTCTTGAAAGGCTCGGCAGCGAGCTGCGGCAGATGGAGCTGGAGCAAAAGGTGGGAAACATGCATGGCGCGATGCACCACCGGGTCATGGCCGACACCTACAAGTCGATACTTGAAAAGTGCTTTTGCTAGCGGGCATTATATAGAATAATCATTCGCAGGCGATATAAGCCCGTAGCTTGTTTTTCCTTGTGGCTTTGGCATCAAAACTTTTCCGTACTGGTGTCGAATCAGGGTGTCGCTAGGTTGCCCCGCACGCAGTCGATACTGGTGGTTGACGACGAGCTGGACATTGTCGTGATTTTCCGGCAGGCCCTTGCCAGGCACGGCTACGCCGTCTTTGGCTTCACCGACCCTGCGCTTGCGCTCGAGCATTTCAAGCTGAATTCCCGGGACTATGCGCTGGTGATATCTGACGTACGGATGCCACAGATGAGCGGCTTTGAGCTAGCGGCGAGCGTAAAGGCGATCAAGCCGGACGCGAAAATAGTGCTCATGTCGGCGTTTGAAGTGACCGACCTGGAGTTTTCAACGTCGGCGGTCAAGGCGAACGACTTCCTCAGAAAGCCTGTCGACATCAAGACCCTCGTGCAAAAAGTCAGGGTCGCGATAGCGAACTAAAAATTATTATCCCTGCGCCTGATTGGGGAATCGTGGCCGGCCGCAAGAAAACTGAAACCAGCGACTTTGGAGTGTCGCGGCGCGAGGGCCACGACTCTTCAAAATTCTATAGCCGCAAGCTGTACGGCGAGTCCAAGGGCGACGCGGCCTTGGGGGGCGCGGAAAACGCCGTGCCGCAAGGGTGCGTCGATCGTGTGCTGTGCAAGAGCAGCGAAAAGATGGAAGAGCTGCCGGATTCGTGCATCCACCTTACAGTGACCTCGCCCCCATACAACGTCGGCAAGACCTACGATCAGGACCTTACACTTGCGGAATACCGGCAGCTGCTAAAGGCCGTCTTTGCAGAAGTGTACCGGTTGCTCGTGCCCGGCGGGCGGGCCTGCATCAACCTCGCCAACCTCGGCAGAAAGCCGTACATCCCCCTCCACAGCTACGTGATTGCTGACATGGCCGACATTGGGTTTCTCATGAGGGGCGAAATCATCTGGAACAAGGGGTCCAGCGCCGGCGCGTCCACCGCGTGGGGGAGCTGGCTGTCAGCTTCAAACCCGTCCCTGCGCGACACGCACGAATACATTCTGGTGTTTTCAAAAGGCTCGTTTTCTCGCGCTGCCGGCGACAGGCAGAGCACGATAAGCAAGGATGAGTTTCTGGCGTACACGAAAAGCGTCTGGGAGTTCCCTGCCGAGTCTGCCACCAGGGTGGGGCACCCAGCCCCGTTCCCAGTAGAGCTCCCGCGCCGCTGCATCCAGCTGTACACTTTTCAGGGCGATTTCGTTCTTGACCCGTTCTGCGGGGTGGGATCTTCCTGCGTGGCCGCGCTGAGGGCAGGCAGGCACTTTGTCGGCTATGACACAAAGCAGGAGTACGTCAACGCCGCGCTCAGGCGCATCGAAGAATCCAAAAAGAAGATATGACTAGACGTACGTATCAATTTGCATGCCAGAGAACGAAATCGTGTATCTAAAGTACCAGAACCTGCAGGACATGCTCAAGGTGATAATCTACTCCGCCCAGTCGATGCTCGGGGTCGTCCCGATGCTCTACCACATCAACCACGACGGCAGGCACGTCCTCTTCCTTCAGACGGGGACCGTGGGCGGCGTGACTGTCCACTATATCGTCCAGAATGAAAAGCCGGCCAAGAAATTCATCCAGCTGAAGAGGCTCTCGGGCGAGTACGCTTTCATTGACGGCATAGGCACCGACGCGCAGTCGCTGTACGTCCCGATCCTGCAGCTTGAAAAGTCGACGCTTGTGTTCCCCGCCTAGAAAAAGTTTTAGGGCAAGGGCGGCATCATTTTTGCATCAGAGCCAGAAAACCGCGCAGAAAGATCAAGCCTGCGAACGAAGTTTCAGAGGGCGAGATCAACGCCTTATTTCAGGCCATAAAGAACTTTGACGGCTACCCCCGACTGAGGGACCTTGGCAGGATGGCGCCCTCGCTGACCCCTCTCCAGATAAACGTCATCATCCGCTATCTGGAAAAGTCAGGCGCCATCGTCGTAGACACCGAAAGCTACATCGTCTGGGCGCGGAAAGATCAGGACCAGCTGACGCTCGGCGAAGTTGCAGAGATAAGCGGCGACCTGAAGGACTACCTTGAAAAGCGCCAGGAGTAGAACATTCTTCTATAACATCACGTCATTCTACTTTTATCGGATCCAGTTATGTATGCCTGTTAATGAAGTATCGCAGCAGGACTGACATTGTCGCAACTATACTGGAAGCGGCAAACGGCGGCTCGACCAAGACCCGGATAATGTACAAGGCCTACCTATCGTACGCCCAGCTGAAAGAGTACCTTTCGATACTGGTCGGAAACGGCCTGCTGGAGTACGAAGAGGGCGAGCTAAAGTACAAGACTACCGAGAAGGGTCTCCGCTTCATGAGGACCTACAGCGAAATCGGGGAAATGGTTTCGCCGGAGACTTGACCTTCTTTTTCCATACATGGTTTTTATGTTGGCTAGCCGGACCGTCAGGTGTTGCTAAAGCCGATCACTTCTGACCAGATGTACCGCATTGAAGAGAACGGCCACTCTGTCCTCGGGATGCGCCGGTTCCTGATGATGGAAAACGCCGGGCACGGCCTGGCAGACTTTGTCGCGCGCAGGTTCAAGAATCTAAAGAACAAAAGAATAGTCGCGGTGTGCGGCACCGGCAACAACGGGGGCGATGGGTTTGTCGCTTCGCGCCACCTTGCGGGCTATGGCGCAAAAATAACGGTCGTCCTGCTTGGGAGCCCATCAGACCTCAAAAGCGAGGAGGCGAGGCTCAACTGGGGCATAATAGAAAAGATGGACTCGATCGAGATAATATTTGGCAAAGAGCTGACGGACGAAGTAAAGGGCCGGATTGCAAAGGCCAGCATCATACTGGACGGCATATTTGGGACTGGCATCAAGGGAGAGATCCGCGAGCCGTACGCGTCCGCGATAGACGCAATAAACAAGTCCAAAGCCTACGTCGTCGCAGTGGACGTCCCTTCAGGCTTTGACCCAAACACGGCTCAGATCCACGAAAAGTGCATCAGGGCAGACGCCACGGTCACTTTCCACCGGCTAAAGGTGGGGCTCGTCAAGGGCAAAAAGTACACGGGGCCGGTGCACGTGGAGCGGATAGGGATACCGCCGGAGGCAGAGTCAGGCGTCGTATGAAGCCTACAATACTCCAGATACCCGTGGGCCAGATGGCCAACTTTACCTACATTATCGCGGACGAGGAAAGCGGCGACGCTGCAATCATTGACCCTTCGTGGGATCTGGATGAGATATTCCACGCGCTGAAAAAGAATGGCTGGCGCGCAAAGTACGTCATCAACACCCACACGCACTTTGACCACGTGCTCGGCAACGACCAGGTGGCAGGGGTGGTGGGCGCAAAGATAGTGCAGCACAAAAACTCGCAGCTGGAAAAGCACGTCGCGGTTTCTGACGGCGACGTAATCGAAATAGGGAGCATCAGGCTGCGCGTGCTCCACACACCGGGACACTCGAAGGACAGCATGTGCCTGCTCCTTGACGACCAGCTCATTTTCACGGGCGACACGCTCTTTGTGGGCAACTGCGGCAGGACCGACCTGCCGGGGAGCAACCCTGCAGAGATGTACCACAGCCTGTTTGATCGGCTGGCAGAGCTGGACGAAAAGCTGGTGGTGTACCCGGGCCACAACTACGGCTTGACTCCAACATCGACCATAGGGCGCGAGAAAAAGACAAACTTTGTGCTCCAGCCAAGGTCAAAACAAGAGTTCCTAGAATTCATGTCCGCCGGTGATTAGATGCAGGACATTGCGGCGCCGGGCAACGCGATCAGGGGGTTTGCAACTACAAATCCTGTTTTTGCATGCGTGATTTCGTATACCGCCACAAGCGAGGTCCCCGGACTCACGGTTGCAGGCGCTAGCCTCGATCTGGTGAAATACACGTCGCCGGCAGACGCCGAGTTTTTGTATTACGGCCGCTGCAAGTGCATAGACGTCGTACCCGCGACTCCTGACGGCAAGCCAACTCCGGCACTCATCACAAGGGCGGCTTTGCAAATGGCAGGCATCCCTCTTTTCGTGGTGGACGCGGGGGCGAAAATCAAGCCTTCAATCCCGTACATATCTTTTGGAGTAGAGCCGGGCAGAAACATCATGCATGAAAACGCGATGGACGAATCAAGCGCCCGGCGGACGTTTGAGCATGGCGAGCTGCTCGGCAGACAGCTGGCCGGGCTGTCAGATCTGGTAGTGGTTGGCGAGAGCATCCCCGGTGGCACAACGACCGCGCTGGCTGTCCTGAGCGCGCTTGGCATAGACGCAAAATTCAAGGTGAGCAGCAGCATGCCGGAAAACCCCCATGACCTGAAAAACAGGGTGGTGGCGTCCGCGATAAAGAGGGCCGGCAGCGTCAGTTCACCCTTTGAGGCGGTCGCGACTTTTGGGGACCCAATGATGCCGTCTGTGGCCGGCATTGCCAACGGCGCGCTGGCTGCGGGAGGCAGGGTGATGCTTGCCGGAGGCACACAAATGTCGGCAGTCGTTGCGATACTGAAGGGCCTTGGCAGGCCTCTGGCGGGTATATGCATCGGGACGACGTCGTACGTCGCAAAAGACCCGTCCGCGGATTTGGCAGCCCTTGTCAATGCGACAGCGCACCGCGTTCCAATTCTGTCGTGCGACCTTCATCTGGGCGAGTCACGCAAGCCGGGCCTCCAGGCGTTTGCGAAAGGCTTTGTAAAGGAAGGGGTCGGGGCGGGAGGCGCTTCGATTGCTGCAATGCTGAAATCAAAGGGCAGGATAAATGGAAAGAAATTGTTAAGGGCGATCGAAAAAGAGTACGAGACCTCGATAGAGGCCGCGCGCTAGCCTATTACATCCTTGACGCCGGCAAACATCTGGGACATAACCTGTTCTTGCAGCTTGTAAAAGTACGACTTCATGCCTATCCCGCTTTCTGACTCTGCCTGCTGCTGTATCGCCGCTATGAGGTGGGGCGCCATCCTGTTTGACACCTGTATGTAGAACCTTGTCTTTATCCTGCCGTCCTGAGATATGATCAGCTCTCTTCTGACGTCCTGCGGAGCCATCTGCCTTGCCTTGGCGTCGATGGCCGTGTACATGCCGACGAGGGCCTCTGGCTTTACTCCCAGCTTGTCGTCGTCCATCGTAACGTGGTAGGTCGATATTCCTTGGTCTTGCATCGGCAGTGAACTCCGTGTTGCGATAAAAACCAGTGGTAGAGCTCCAGCTCACCGTCTGGTCATAATGCCTTGATCTGGATTTTTCTCGACACGTAAGGGCTTGACGGATCGACAAAGCGCCACTCCCTGTCGGTGGCGCGGGTGATCCCTATTCTTGGTGTGGCAAGGACGCGCGCCGGCTTGCTCCCGAATTCGATGCGGAGTTCTGACTCTGGGTCGGTCATGTCGACTCCGTTGAGCGCTGAAGTGATCTTTAGCGCCTGTGTGAGCTTGCCCGGACCAGAGGTGAGCGAAAAGGCGTCGTCGACCGGCCGGAACTGCTTCATCATTGCGACGCCTTCAACCGGCTCGATCCCGCGTATGAGGACCGCGCCGGCCTCCCTGCCAGACCTTGCAGAGACGTTCACGCAAAAGTGGTTGCCGTAAGTGAAATAGATATAGGCCCTCCCGACGTCGCCGAACATGACTCTGTTTCTGTCAGTCGGGCCCATGCACGCGTGGCTTGCCGGGTCGTCGCTGTAGCCGTAGGCTTCGGTCTCTACGATCGTGCCGGCCAGCCTGAATGCCCTGCCGCTCTTTATTATCGTGCGCACCAGCTTTTTGCCAATCAGTTCCTTTGCCACAGCTTCGGTCGGCCGCCGGTAGAATGGGCCTGCCGGGCAGTTCACAAATAGTCCTCCATTGAACCCTTGCCTTCTTCCTTCTTGATCTCTTTTGCCAGCTTTTTCAGGTCGGCTTCAAGCGCGGCAATCAGGCTCTTGTTGTAGATGGCGGCCGCGGGGTGGAACGTCAGGAAATATTTCTGGCCCGCCTTTTCCACTATCTTGCCCCGGTTCGTGGTTATCGAGCTCCCGCCAAGCAGAGAAGCGTACGCCGTCCTTCCAAGTATGCATATTACCTTTGGCTTGATCAGCGCGATCTGCCTGTCAAGGTACGGCCTGCACGCGGCCGCTTCGTCTTCCTCCGGCACCCTGTTGTTCGGGGGCCGGCACTTTACCACATTTGTAATGAATACCTGCGATCGCTCGATGCCTGCTTTTTGCAATAGGTCGTTGAGAATCCTGCCTGCGGCGCCCACAAACGGCCTGCCCTTTTCGTCCTCGCTCCTGCCGGGTGCTTCGCCTACGAACATTATCCTGGCCGCAAGCTGGCCCTCGCCGGGCACGGCGTTCTTCCTTGTCCTTGCCAGCTTGCACAGCGGGCAGCCCCTCACCTCGGCCGCTATCTTTTCAAGTGAGTCGTCATGCCTTTGCGCTGCCATGCAATGTCATCTCCAATACAGCTTAAGAAGCATTGTCCTTCCTCTTTTTCATAAATCCTACTACTACAAGCACGATCCCGGCGGCAACCGCATAGATGGAGTAGACGTAAGAGTTGGTGACAACCGCGCAGTTCCTCTCCATTTCTTCGAGCAGTTCAGGCGGCACGACAGACCTGTCGATCTGCGCAAGGTTAGTCAGGCATTGGACGCCTTGGAAGTTAAGGTAGATGGCAGCCGCGCCGCTGGCTGCAAGGATAATCATCCCCACGTAAAGGTACTTTGAAGCTGCCGCCAAGTCACTTCATGCCAGACCTGATCTGGCGTATTATGTCAAGGATATCGTCAGCGTCCTCTGCTTCAGGGTTTATCTCCAGGTACGAATTGAGCACTTTAAGAGCTCCCGGCGCGTCGCCGTTTTTCAAAAGCATTACCCCCTTGTCCCTTATCGCGTCAGGGTTGTACTGGTCTATGGCAAGCACCATTTCGTTTGCAATGACGTACCTGCCGTTGTCCTGGGCTTCGTAGTAACTCCCTTTCAGGTTGTTGAGCATCCTGATTATCACCTGAACGGGCGTCGCCTTTTCCACCAGCGCGTGGGTCAGCGGGATGTTTTGCCGTGGGTACGTCTGGTCGAGCAGCGCCTTCAGCGAATAGTCGTCCATTATCCTGCCGCCGCTGAACGGGTCGACGATTATCTCGGCGCTGTTGTCTTCGAGCACGTGCTTTACAAGAAAGTGGCCGGGGAAATTCACCGGCAGCATCCTGAAGTTCAGTGCGCGGGCTATGCGCAGGTAAAGTATCGCAAAAGTGATCGGGATTCCTGTCCTGCGCTCGACGACTATGTTGAGGTAGCTGTTCAGCGGGTTGTAATAGTCGTCAGTGTTTGCCCGGAACTTTTGGGCATTGAACAGGTAGTCGTTTATCTTGTCTATTATCTGGGTCGGGCGCCAGGGCGTGCTGAGGCTCTTTTTGGCAAGCTGGGCGACCTCCTGCCCCATAGAGTCTATTCTTGCCAGGGTGGCAGGCACGTCAAGGCCTGGGTAGGTAAGGATCCTCGCAAGGTGCAACGCATGCTCGGCCAGCCTATCAGTGTCGTCAGACGACGTGATTTCTTTGACGACACTGCCTTTCCAGTCCTGGATCAGGGAATCAATGTCGGCGGCCACTTATCTCTCTCAAGTGGCGGGCATATATTTATGTCAATCAGCGATGCGGGCGCTTGAAATTGAGTTAATAAGGTTCAGTATCATAAAATTTTCCTTTTACGTTATTATGTTCCATTTCATAACGAGCCAAAATACTGTTAGATTGGGAAAAAGTAAACTAAATGCTTTTATTCAAATGCAAAATGATGCATGAATATGTATGGCAAACTAGGATACAAGAAAGAGATGTCTGTTTTTGTTGCCATCGCGATGTTGACTGCAATTCTGGCTATTGGATTTACGCCTGCCCAGGCGTACAATTCACTGACTCCACCTGATGGTTCTGCAGTCCAATATCACTCATGGCAAACAGACGAAGAAACAGGAGAATTCCTACTTGATGAAGAAGGGTTCTTAATTCCTGCTGAAATAAATTCCGGAGACAATGCATGGATGTTAACATCATCAGCGCTAGTTTTGATGATGACACCTGCCGGCCTTGCAATGTTCTACGGAGGTCTGTCTAGAAGGAAAAATGCTGTAAACACCCTTCACATGGTGTTCATCACGACTGGTATTGTCGGACTTCAGTGGGTTCTATTCGGCTATAGTTTGGCGTTCGGTCCTGATGCAACAGGGCACGGCTTTATCGGAGACCTGAGTTGGGCGGGACTTAACAACGTACTACATGACGCACCATCTGACGTCTACGCTTTAACCATCCCACACCAGACATTAATGATATTCCAGATGATGTTTGCTATCATCACACCTGCGCTTATCGTGGCATCCGTGGCTGAAAGGATGAAGTTCAGCGCATTTCTCATCTTCGTGGTGATCTGGACAACATTCGTCTACGACTTTGCTGCGCACTGGACATGGTCACTCGGTCCTGCCGGAACAGCTGTTGGTTGGACAGGCGCGCTGGGTTCACTTGACTTTGCAGGCGGAACGGTCATACACATCACTTCTGGTTGGGCTGGACTCGTAGTTGCATTGATGCTGGGCAGAAGACTCGGCTATGGAAAAATTCCAATGGAGCCACACAACATCAGCTTGGTAGTCCTCGGTGCTGCCTTGCTCTGGGTCGGATGGTTCGGCTTCAACGCAGGTTCAGCGGGTGATGCTAGCAATGCGGCGACAGGTGCCTTCGTGGCTACCCAGATTGCAACTGGAACGGCTGCGCTTACATGGTCGCTAGTATCATGGGGACACACAGGTAGGCCCTCGACAGTGGGCGCGGCCAGCGGCGCAGTTGCTGGACTTGTGGCAATTACGCCAGCCGCCGGATTTGTGTCTCCAATGTCAGCTATAGTAATCGGCATTCTGGCAGGCGTTGTGTGTTACGCAGCAGTAGCATTCAAGAACAGGCGCAAGTGGGACGATGCCCTCGATACATGGGCTGTTCACGGTATCGGTGGTCTGGCAGGCGCACTCTTGACCGGCATATTCTCCGAAAGCAGGTATTCGTGGGGAGACCAGGGTGCAGCCTTTGGAAACATTACACAGCTGTATGAAAACGCGGTAGGCGCGTTTGCGGCACTAGCGTGGGCGATGGGCATCACTGCAATCATTATCAAGATAAAGGATGCAGTGTGGCCAGGCGGCATAAGGGTCACTCCAAAGGAAGAAGAGATCGGCCTCGACCTCGCGCAGCACGGAGAAAGGGCGTACGTAGATTAAGGGATACCCTCCCTTTCTCTTTTTCATTCTTTTTACGGCATTACGGCATATTACCGTCTTGCA
>DASTTF010000147.1:0-5692 GCA_035760305.1 Nitrososphaera sp. | reverse complement strand
ACGGGCTTGTCGCGATCGGGCACACAGTGAAAATAGGCACGCGCAGCCCGGATAAAGTATCAACGTGGGCTGCAAGGCACGGAGGCAAGGCGTCTGTCGGCAGCTTTTCAGACGCGGCGTCGTTCGGGGAGATCGCAGTGCTTGCGACATCCTGGGAGGGAACGCCGGACGCGTTGCAGCTGGCCGGCGCCGGGAATCTTTCCGGCAAGGTCGTCATCGACGTCACCAACCCGCTTGACTTTTCAAAGGGCGTGCCGCCGAGGCTGGCCGTCGGCCGCGACGATTCCGGCGGCGAAACCGTGCAGCGCCTGCTGCCCGGCGCCAGAGTCGTCAAGGCGTTTAACATAGTCGGCAACCCGCACATGTTCCGGCCAGACTTTCCGGGCGGCCCTCCGACCATGTTCATCTGCGGAAACGACGGGAGCGCCAAAAAACAGGCGACGGAAATCCTCGACGCGTTCGGGTGGGAGACCGTCGAAATCGGGGGGATAGAGATGTCGCGCCTGCTCGAGCCACTCGCGATGCTGTGGATAATGTACTACTTCAAAGCGGGCACCGGCGACCACGCGTTCAAGCTGCTGCGGAAGTGACTTCCGCCCGCATTTTACGACTTGGGGATGGTGAAGGTAAACGTCGCGCCGCGTTCGTTTTCGTTGTTGCTTCCCCATATCCTGCCGCCGTGCGCCTCGACGATGCTCTTTGAGATGAACAGCCCGAGGCCCGTTCCCCTCTCGGATTTGGAGGCAAACTTTGTAAAGAGGCGCGGCATGATGTCCGGCGCTATCCCGATCCCGGTGTCTTTTACCGACACGCTCACGCTTCCATCATCCCCTTTCTTTGCAGTGACGGCGACACTCCCGTCCTTCGTGAATTTCAGCGCGTTGTCCAGCAGGTTGGAGATGACCTGGGTGATCCTTTCCCTGTCCGCTTCCACGGCAATTTCTCCCTTTGACTCGTATTCCAGCGAGGCGTCATGGTCGTCGGTGACCCGCCTCCGATGATCTTTAACCAGGACGGACGCCAGCTCGCCGATGTCGAACCTCTCCTTGTTGAGCGTCAGCGACTGGCTCTCTATCTTGGCTACGTCAAGGAGGTCCTGAGTCAGCCTTTCCAGCCTCCTTGCATTCCGGGCGATCATCCTGACGTCCTCCCTTTCGCCCAGCTCGCTTTCGAGCATTTCTGCGACTCCGAGTATTGGCTGGATTGGAGTCCTCAGTTCGTGGGCGGCGATGTTGATGAATTCCCTCTGCATCCTGTCATTGTCCTGCAGCTGCTCATTTGCGGCCCTCAGCTCGGCGGTTTTCGTGCCGACGGTCTGCTCGAGCCTCTTGTTCCATACCAGGATTACCGATATCGCCCCCACGGCCGCGGCCGCGGTTATCGCGACCAGCATCACGGAAAAGTTCTTTTGCTGGTCTATCAGCGCGGTGACGCTGGACGCGTATGCGTGCGAGGTGACGATGTACAGCACCCCGAACTGCTTTCCTTCGATTATGATGGGCTTGTACGCGAACGTGGCCCTCTCCCCGTTCATCATGACGTCCCTGGCGCCCGGGTTTCCGGCAAGCGCTTCTGTAAAGCCTTCGTTCATCGCCCTCTGCGTTTCCACGTCGAGCGACGCAAGGAGCGACTGGAACCTGATGCCAAAGACGTTCCTGCCGACGTACTGTGGGTCCTTGGAGTACAGGACGATGCCCGTGTTGTCGAGCAGCACGACCTCGCTCTCCAGGTTCGGTGAGAGCTGGCCTTCCAGGAACCCGCCGACGACGTCCGACCTTATCCCCGCGGCGGCAAGCCCCCTGAACCGGTCCGCGCCGTCCAGCACGGGGTACGAGATGTACAGCCTGGTGACGCGGTCGTTTGAGTCGATCACGCTGCTATAGTACGCCTGGTGGGTGTCCCTCGGTGAGGTAAAGTAGAGCCTGTAGCTCAGGTCGGTGCCCTGGAACTGCTGGTACGCCGTCTGGTTGATGTTGCTGAGCCACACCAGTCGGCCTGCTTCGTCCAGCCACATGTAAAAGTCGATGAGTTCAGGGCTCGAGTCCTCGGCCTGGTTAAAGACCGGCCTTGCGCTTTCCAAGTCGCCTCCTGCCACGGCCGGGACCCGGGAGATGATCTGCAGCGTGTTGGCGACGTCTCCCAGCTTGTTTGACAGCAAGTTTGCCAGGTCGTGCGCCTGTATGTCAGTGCTTGATCTGATCTCCTGGACCGCCAGCTCCTCGATCTGGGCCGACGTGTACAGGGAATATTCGTAGGATATCGCGGAGATGGTCGCGGCCACAGCGGCTACCAGGACAACCATCGCCAGGCTGTTCCTCGAAAGTATCGCGTTCACGGACGGGTTTTCGTTAGGCGGTGCCCCATAGATAAGGTTCTCCCCGAAATGTTCTATAGGGAAGTCTCTTCGAGCCTCTCCGGGACTACGAGCTCGCCGGCGAGCAGGTCTTCCGTCAGCTCTTGCAGCCTGGCCTTGACATCTGCCGGGACCCTGTCGTCAAGGGCGTGGAAGGGCGCCAGGTAGACGATCCCGTCCCCTGCCGCCCCCTTTCCGGCTTCGAGGCCGGGCTTGTACACCTCTCCTTCGAGGGTGCCGGCCAGAGTCGCGTTGACCGCCTGGCCGTACGCCTTGTCTACGTCAAGCACAAAGGACGAAAGGACGGTGCCCGGCGCCAGCGAATTCTGGTCCCGCACCGCACCCAGAGCGTATACGCCGTTCTCCCCGGCCGACTCGATCACGCCGTGGCCCGACGAGTCGGCGACGTGGAATACCACGTCCGCGCCCTGCCTGATGATCGAAGTCGCCGCCTCCCTGCCCTTCGCGGGGTTGTCCCAGTCGTTCAGGTATGTCCCGACGATCCGGACGTCGGGGTTCACCGCCATGGCCCCCTGCCTGTAGCCTTCAAAGATGTTGACGACGTTTGGGTACTCTTCGCCTCCAACGTAGCCGATGACTCCGGTCTCTGTCATCATGCCGGCGAGCGCCCCGAGGAGGAACGAGCCCTCCTGCTGCTGCGGAAAGATCGAAGCCACGTTTTCAGATCCGGCGAGCCCCGTAAAGACCACGATCTCTACTTCCGGGTGCCGCCCACCCACCCGCAGGGCCGGGTCGCCCCACTGGACGCCGTGCGCAATGATAAGGTCATGACCTTCTGCATACTCTTCTAGAGTCTGCTCTATGTCTGCTATCGAGACGTTGTCTTCCGTCGAGACTTCAAAGCCGTATTCGCTTTCGATGAACCTAGCGGCGTTCAGGGCGGACTCGCCCCAGCCCCTGTCGCTGAACAGCGCGTCCGTGACGACTGCTATACGCAGCGTTGACTTTGGCCCGGGGTTCTCTGGCACGGTTGCTGGCGCGGCAAAAGCCACTGCGGCTATTATTACGGCGGCAGCTGCTATCGCCACTATCACTGCATATCTTCCTGCCGGCCTGGCCATCGCTAGCCATCCGATGTCGCGCTGCGATATTTAAAAGAGTCTGGGAATTCCTGCCGGTATGCAGAGTATATATTGTAAATGCTGCGATAATACATCTGGCCAATGCCGGACTATTTCGAAATGGACAGACTCGTAGAGGACCTTGCCAAAATTTATTCCACCGCATGCGCGACGTCGTGGTTCAAGATAATGGGCAACAGGCGCCCCACGCCGCAAGAGTTCCGGATCAAGGTGGCCGAGTTCATGAGGCACTTTGAATACACGCTTGCGGCCTTTTCCCAGCTGTCTGCGGCAGGCCCGTTCCTGGAGCACGCCAAAAAGAGCCTTGAAAGCGAAATCGCGAACGTCCTTGCCGGCGAAAACAGGGAAGTGGAAAAGCGCTACAAGTACTACGTCGACTACAGCTAGATCTCTTTTTTCAGCTGCCTTACAAACTGCTCCATGAATTTAGCGCGATCACGGGCCAACTCCTTGGCAGTATTTGTGTGCATCGACTTTTTCAGCCTGAGGAGTTTCTTGTAAAAGTGGTCGAGCGTCCATTCCCTGTCGTTCAGCTCCCTATCAGATTTCCAGAAGGGGTCGCCGGGGTTGTAGAACAGACGGTTCTCGGAGCCGCCCACGCTGAACGTCCGCGCGACTCCGATCGCGCCGAGCGCGTCCAGCCGGTCTGCGTCCTGCAGTATCCTGCCTTCAAGGGTCGCCGGGACGAGCCTCTTTGAGTAGCTGTGCGTCCTTATGCAGTAGGTTATCCTGTCTATCCTGTCCTGCGGGTACCCGTAGCCCTGCAGCCACTTTTCAGCCAGGTCGGCGCTGTCGTCTGCCGACTTGCCCGTCTTGGCGCTCCCCTTTGGGTACACGACCAGGTCGTGCAGGAGAACCGCGTGCAAGAGTATGTCCATGTCGGCGCCTTCCTTGCGCCCTATCAGCTCGGCGTTTCTGTAGACGCGCATCACGTGCTGGAAGTCGTGCGCAGGGTCGCGGCCCTCGAGCGCCTTCTTTACCCTCCTCCTGATCCTGTCCAGCACCATGGTGGACAGGGTTTCGTTGAATTAATAAAAGTAGCTCGGGATTATGCTTTTTTGGTTCCTCGTTCTCTAGAGTATGCTTCCACCGTCTTGCGCGTGCTCTTCCAGACCCTGCCGACTTTGACCGCGTCCAGCGCGCCCTTTCTTGCAAGCAGGCCGAGATATTCGGCCGAATAAGGGGTGCTTTTTGCAAGCTGTGACAGCGGCAGCAGCTTCTCCTTTGGCTTGCCCCTGTTGATCGCGTTAAGGTACAGGTCGATGGTCTGCTCCGCGCACCTTGCCATGAATACGAGAAACGGGATGAAATCGCCCCTGCCAGATACCGCGTCCAGGGTGTCAAGATACTTTTTCCTGTCCACCTTCTTGACCACTGCAATTGCATACCTGTTCCTGAGGAGGATCAGGTTCATCAGCAGCCTCGCCATCCTGCCGTTGCCGTCGTCGAACGGGTGGATCCATGCCATGTAGTAATGCGCGTGGGCTGCGAGCTCTATGGGCCTGAGCTCCTCCGGGTTTTCGCCCACAAAAGCCACCAGCTCCCTTACAAGATCCTGCACCATGTACGCCGGAGGCGGGGTAAACGACGCTCCCCATATCTGGACGTCGCCCTGCCTGTACTCGCCGGCGCTGCTGATGATCCCTGACATGATGGCCCTGTGAAGGCCGAGGATATCCCGCTCTGCAATCGCCTTTTTTCCAAAGGCAAGCTCCTTTACGAGCCGGATGGCATGCGTGTGGTTCTGGGCCGCCAGGACGTCAGTCATGCTCCTGCCGCGCACGGTCATTCCTTTCAGCGCCAGCGCAGTCTCGCCACGCGACAGCGTGACGCCTTCGATGCTGTTGCTGTTGTAGACAAACTCTACCTGCATCTGCTCTTCCACGTTTTGCAGGATTCTTGACGACAGCCTGCTTTTTTGCAGCTGATTGCGCTTCTGCAATATCCGCCTGTGCAGTCTTTCGGGCAACGTGGCGAGTGCCTGCATGGTATCGGATGACACTATCCGATATTAATCTATATCGGATGCAAACTGCCGATATCCTACCCTGTTTGCCATGATGCCGGACGGGGTTGGGTTATGGCTATCTGCGAAGTGCCGGCCGCCGTTCCGTCCGCCCTGGTCCGCCTGCGCCCGCTGCAGCTTTTCCGCCCAGTCCTTGACGATGCTGTCAAGCCCGGCAGCTTGCGCAACTGTCTGAACGACACGGGGAGAATGTCGACTATGGCTGTAAAG
>DASTTF010000146.1:0-6040 GCA_035760305.1 Nitrososphaera sp. | reverse complement strand
GTGCCCGCAGTGCGAAGCGGTGGTCTCCCGCATACCGCTGGCGGACAACGAGAGCTTTACCTTCAGCTACGACAAGACGCGCGGCGTAGAGCTCGACTTTGCCGCCGCCCGCTAGCCGGCCATCGCCATAAAACTCGTTGCAGACGGCGACGAGCACACATGGCAGTAGCCGCTCCCAAATGGCTGGCTGCATTTTTCGCCGCTGCAGCCGTAGATGACTCCGCATTTTTTGCACTGGTGCAGGCACTGCATGTCAGACAATTGTACGCAGGATAGTGACCAGCCTTGCTTTTAACGGCGATACGTGATTCTTCACGTACGAAAAACTGGAAAAATGCAAAAGATAAATGGCAGATTGCATGATTTTTGATCCGTTGCAGAATCAGGACGCGCCTTACAGGGTCGTGAACAGGGGCGGCTGCTCTGCCACTTTTTACCTGAAGGACTGCATAGCGGGCCTGAATGAAAACGTCAACGAAAAATCTGTAGACGTGGTAGTCACGTCGCCGCCCTACAACATCGGCATCGGCTACAGCTCTTACAACGACGCGCTGCCACGCGAGAAATACATGGCGTGGATGGAAGAGGTGGGCGTCGCAGTAAAGAGGGCGCTCGCGGACGACGGCTCGTTCTTTCTCAACATAGGCAACAAGCCAAAGGACCAGTGGATAGCGTGGGACGTGGCTTCAGTGCTGAGGAAGCACTTTGTGCTGCAGAACGTCATCCTGTGGGTCAAGTCGATAGCGATAAGCAAGTCCGACGTCGGCAACTACCCCAACATCGCCGGCGACATCGCGGTCGGCCATTTCAAGCCGATAGTGAGCGACAGGTTCCTCAACGACTGCCACGAATACATTTTCCACTTTACTAAAACCGGCGATGCACATCTTGACAAGCTGGCAGTCGGGATACCGTATCAGGACAAGACGAACATTGGCCGGTGGAAGGCAGCAAAGGAAGACAGGCGCGACAGGGGCAACACATGGTTCATCCCGTATGAAACGATACAGAGCAAAAGCGAGCGGCCGCACCCGGCCACCTTCCCGGTAAAGCTGCCGGAGATGTGTGTAAAGCTGCACGGCAGCGCAAAGCTGGTCGTCGATCCTTTCGCCGGCATCGGCTCGACGGCGGTCGCGGCTATGCGCCTGAGAGTCCCCTTTGTGGGCTTTGAAATCGATAAAGAATACCTTGACGCCGCGGTCGCTAGGCTTTAGTCGCGGATATTATCATCACAGGATTCCTTGCAAGCATCATCGTGCCCGTAGTCACCTTGCGCGCCTTTGATATCGTCACCTGGGTAACGTCGACTTCGGCGAGCTTTAGTTCATTGACTGTTGCGAGCGCCTGGTACGTAGTCTCGATTAGTATCGTGTCGATCACGATCCTGCCGCCCTTTTTCACCCTGCCCACTGCAAGCTCGATCACCTGCTTTGTGTCGCCCCACGTGCCGCCGACAATCACCGCATCGGCCTGCGGCAGTTTCGGCAGGATGTCCTGCGCCGTTCCCAGGATGACCTCTGCCTTTGCGCCGAATTTTTGCAGGTTCTTTTTTGTCAGCTCGACTGCGTTTTTGTCAAAATCGATGGCGTAGACGGTGCCTTTTGTCTGCAGGCACAGCTCAACCGTTATGCTACCGCTTCCGCAGCCGACGTCTATCGCTGAATGGCCCTCCTTCAGCCTGAGCTTGCTTATCGCTATCGCGCGAATGTCCTCCTTTGTTATCGGCACTTCCTCCGTCCGCTCGAAAAGCTCGTCGGGGATGCCCGGGGTGCGATAGTCCCACAATTTGCTCTAAGAGAGCCGGCGCCGATATTTAACTTAAAATGGACTGGTGAAGCACCGTGTAGACGATTATCATGAACGTCAGCAGCAGGAATATGAAGGGTATGATGCCCTCTGTCGCGATCTTTTTGCGCTTGTCCTTTGGCACGTTCCTGGCGATGCTCTTTCCGACGCCAAAAGAAACAAAATAGAACACGAAAGCGATGAGTACGGCTATCCCGACTGACGTGTTCTGGTCAAGCTCGACCGGGATGACAAGGCCTGCGACCATGCCGGCGGCCACGCCCAGGATGACCCGCATGTAGTAGACCCGCTCAAATGTGTCCAAGTTGCCTTTTGTGGTTAAATTGGAGCCGGTAAAATGCCTTGCGGCTGTTTCAATTGTTTAATATTTGCGACCTGCTGTCCCTCTGGCATGGAGCTTTCCGGCATCGAGCTGCGGTACCTCGTCAACCAGATCAGGGACAGGGTCACCTCAGGGTATTACGTGAGCGGCATCAATGCCATAACAAAGAGCTCGCTCCTTCTCAAGCTCCACCACCCGACGCAGGAAGACATCATGCTGGTCCTCTCTGCGAGGGGCGTGTGGATAACGAGGCTCAAGTTCAAGCCGGTGGAGGAGAACAGGCTGGAGCACGTCGTGCAGGCGGAGATAGAGCGCGCAAAGCTGGAATCGATAGAGCAGATCGGGAGCGAGCGCATCGTCTCATTAAGGTTCAGGCACCCGGACGGCAGGGTGAGAGTCGCAGTATGCGAGTTCTTTGGCGACGGCAACATCGCGATATGCGACGAAAATATGCAGATAACCGCGATCCTCAACCCCATCGAGGTGAGGCACAGGACCCTCGGCGTCGGGCTGCGGTACGCCTACCCGCCGTCAAGAGGAGTCGACGTTTTCGACGTCACGCTAGAGCAGATGCTTTCGCTGAGGAGCGAGGCGAAGAACCTCGACGCGCTCCGCTGGATTGGGCGCAGCATCTCGATGCCAAAAAAGTTCGTGGAGGAGGTGGCAAAGCGCGCAGGCATCGAACCCAAGCTGGCCGCGCACCTGTCTGACGAAGAAGTGGAAAAAATCCATTCCACCGTCAAGAACCTTGTCAACGACGTCAGCTCTGGCAAGAACCACGAGCCCGTGGTGATCATTGCAAATGAAAAGCCGATAGAAGCGCTGCCGATAATGACTGAAGAGGCCGCAAAAATGATCACCAAGAAGGTCGCGTCGTACATGGACGCAGTCGACGAAGTGCTCAGCAGCGAAATCCTGGACATCGGGCGCAGCAGCAAGACGGTCGAGCTCGACAGGCAGATAGCAGTCCTGGAGCACGACCTTGACGAGCAGAACAAGGCAATGGAAAAGGTTATGCAAAAGTCGGCCGCCATACGCAAGCTTGCCGGCGAGCTCATGTCGCTTTCATACCAGAACCCCGACGACGGCAGGATCCACGACGCGCTGGCGGCCAACTCTGCTTCGATGGTGAAGGAAAAGGGCGTGAAATACGTCGAAGTTGCAGGCGAAAAGATCGAGATGCAAGAGAATCTTGCCAAGGTCAGCTCTATGCTCTTTGCCCGCGCAAAAGAAATGGAGCGGGGCAACGCGTCGATAGAGGAAGCGCGCCGCAAGCTATTGGCACAGATCGAAAAGTTGCACGGCCAGACCGCGGCCATCCACAAGAAAACCATGGTGAGAGAGCAGACGGCCAAAGAGTGGTACGAGCGTTACAGGTGGTTCGTCACCACCGACGGGATCCTGGCTATCGGCGGGCGCGACGCCTCTTCCAATTCCGCCCTGATACGCAAGCACCTGACGGATGACGACGTCGTTTTCCACGCAGAAGTGCACGGCTCGCCTTTCTTTATTGTCAAGAACGCGGCCGCCCCGGCGCAGGAAGGCAAGATCGATTCGTCGCTCCAGCAGGTTGCCCAGGCGACTGTCTCGTTCAGCAGGGCTTGGAAGGACGGCCTCTCAAGCGCCGACGCCTACTGGGTGACGCCCGGGCAGATAAAAAAAGGGGCGCCGACCGGTCAGTTCCTGCCAAAGGGCTCGTTCGTGATAGAAGGCAAGCGCAGCTACCTCAAAGGTGTTGAGATAAGGCTTGCGATTGGAATCGTGCAGCTGAACGGCAGAGAGACTCTGGTGTGCGGGCCGGAAGAGTCGATAAAAAGGCGGGCCATGTTTTACGCCGTGCTCCTGCAGGGCGGCATGGACCCGATGACTGCGGCAAAGAAAGCAAAGACGGAATTCGTCAGGATAGCCGGCGACGGCGAGATCGCAGAAACGATCAAGCGCATGAGCCTTGACGATTTTGTAAGGGCGCTCCCGACCGGCCAGTCAAGGATATCGTTCACCGCAAGGGGCCAGCAGCAGGGCGTGCCGGCAGCAGTTGAAGAACAACAACAAAAGTAATTAAACCCAGAAATCCGATTACAGCTCGTGGTAAAAAAGCCAGTCAGGGAACACGCCGACGCGAACATGACCACCCGCGTGATTGTCAGGGACATCATGAACAGCCCGGTTGTTTCCGCAACCCCAGGCGACAACGTCCGCGACATTGCGAAAAAGATGAAGGAGGAAAAGATCGGAAGCATTGTCATCATGGACAAGGACAAGCCTGTGGGCATCGTGACTGACTGGGACATTGTTTCAAATGGCCTGTCAAAGGACGCCAGGCCGAGCCAGATAAAGGCAAAGGACGTGATGCAGGACATTCACACGATAGAGAGCGAGGAGAGCATCACCGAGGCCGCGCGCCAATTGAGAAAGCACAACATCAAGCGCCTCGGAGTCGTCTACAAAAAGAGGCTTGTCGGCATCATTTCTTCGTCAGACGTGATTGCAGTCACGCCCGACCTTGTAGACGTCGTGTCGGAAAAGGCGGGCATCATCAGGGGCGAGCTTGGCCGGCCGGCGGGCAACGTGTCTGGATATTGCGACGAGTGCGGCGAGTGGTCGGACCTCTTGCAGTACGACGAGGGCACGTTCAGCTGCGAAGTGTGCAGGGGCGAGTCGTCCGCTGGCGCCGAAGGCGCCTAGGTTTCTTGCAGACGCGATGCTCGGGAGCGTCGCGCGCAAGCTCCGCATCTTTGGCTTTGACACGCTGTACATTGCGCATGCGCCGGACGACGAAATTCTGAAAATGGGAATCGAGCAGGGCAGAGTCATCCTTACCGCCGACAAGGAGTTGTTCAAGCGCGTGGTCAAGGCGGGCGCGCCCGGCGTGCTTGTCAGCGGCGCAGACAAAGTCGACGACATTGCGCACATTCTGTCAAAGAACGGCGTCACTTCCATCAAGCTGGACGGCGTCGGCTCCCGGTGCTCCATGTGCAACGAGCTGCTGGAAGAGAAGACGCCGGAGCAGGTGAAAGGCGGAATACCGGACAGGGTCGCAGAGTGCCACAGCGAGTTTTACCAGTGCGCCAGCTGCGGCAAGGTGTACTGGGAGGGCGGCCACCTCAGGCGCATAAGGGCGCTTGCCAGAGCCGTCGACAGCAGGCTTGGCGGCAGCAGAGCAGCCGCGACTTAGGCTACATCAAAAGGTTAAAATCGGGTGAGACAGCCGAAGTCAGTCAAATGAGCTCAAATTCTGCTTTGGAGCGCACGATCAGCAAGGTTTTGTCACAGAAAGAAGCAGAACTAATTTCAAAGATAGATTCTGCATACCAAGAATCGCTGAACAACCTTGAAGCTTCGCGCGGCAAACTGGAGGCCGAGCGCACTAGGATTGTCGAGTCTGCAAAAAAACAGGCCGAGAACCTGAAGCGCCAGATAGTTGGGTCAGGCAGGCTTGCCGCCCGCAACCAGGAACTCTTGATGATCGAGAATGCTGTCAACAACGCCTTTGAAGAAGCAAGGAAAAAGCTTGCGGCCTCTGGCGGCAAGGACAGCTACAGGGCGCTCATTAGCAGCATCATTGAAGAGAGCGTCTCGTCCGTAGGCTCTGGCGAAGTCGTCGTTGAATGCAACAAGAACGACTCCGAGCTGATCAGGAAATTACTGTCAGACCTGCAGGAAAAGAACCCGAAGGTGAAGGCGAAAGTGTCTGACCGCAACATCGACGTGCTTGGCGGCATCAGAGTAAGGTCCGCGGACGGCACGATGACGTACGATAACACACTTGATTCCCGAATTGAAAGACTCAAACCTTTAATAAGGAAAAACATTGCCCAGATGCTGAGAGGAGAAGCGTAATGGTAGCGAAAGGGAGAATCGTCTGGGTTAGCGGCCCGGCAGTCAAGGCAGACGGCATGTCTACAGCAAAGA
>DASTTF010000145.1:0-3032 GCA_035760305.1 Nitrososphaera sp. | reverse complement strand
GCAACTGCCGCCGGACTTTACGTTCATGCAGAGGGGCAGCCTGGAATCGTTTTTCGGCCTGCTTCCAGAGGACATACACTTTGCGGTGGAGTTCCGGCACGAGTCGTGGAACCGGGATGAAACATGGGACCTCCTGAAAAGATACGGCGTCGCAAGCACGGTGACTGACTCGCCGATCGAGTTCCTGGCAAGGCCGGTCGCCACCGCCGCGACCCACTCGTACGTCCGGTGGCACGGCCGGGGCAAACAGACGTGGTACGACTATGCCTATTCGGAGCAGGAGCTGCGGCCCTGGCTTGCCAGGCTGGAGGGCCTGGAGGAAAAGGTCCCGGTGGTCTATGCCTACTTTAACAACCACCACCGCGCCGCCGCGCCCAACAACCTGCTCCAACTGCTGGAGATGAGGGGCGAAATAACCGATCCGCAAAAGAAGGTCAAGGAGAGGGCGGAGCGCCGCGCGCGCAAGGCCGTGAAAAAACTGACGGACTTTATCTCCTGACCATTCTCAAGAGCAGCGACTTTGCCCTGTGCACGCCGGGTATCGTAAAGCTCCTTGCGACTATCACGGGGCAGTTGAGCTGGTCCAGGAGCTCGAGAAAGTCCGGGTTGTGGAAGACAGAAAAGCCGCCCACGCTGGCGCCCATCACCACTAGGTCAGGCTGGAACGAGCTGACCGCAGAGAGCACCGCGTCGGCCGACCTCGAGCTGAGCTCTGACAGCTGCACTTCCTTCATCTCGACTCCCAGCTGGCCGAGATAGTCCTGCTGCATCGCGACGCTGTCCTTTTCGCCCCCGCCCCTGTTGACTGAAAGCAGGCCGACTTTGAAGCGCCCGGAATGCTCCAGCCAGCTCGTGGCCTTGAGCACTGCGTCCGAATGCTCGCCGCCGTCGTAGACCACGACCATGCTCTTTTTTTCTCCTGCGTCGCCGGCGCGCCCCGGCTCGAGCTCGAGCGCGTCGTTCTCGGCCCTCACCGCCAGCATCTTGCAGGTCGCGAGCGTCATCAGCTTCCTGTCGTGCCGGAGCGCTTCAAAGTCGGTGACGAGCAGGTCGATCTTTTGCTCCTCTATCGTAGCCAGGATCGCCTCCGTGGCGTCGTGCGAGACCCTGACCAGGTAGTGGTTCGGGACGCCCTCGCGGTCGAGCATCTTTTCCAGGGGCTCAAACGACCTCTTTGCCGCGTCGGCAAAGGCGACGCCGGCGGAAAGCGGGGTCTGCGCCGGCACGGTTATCACGCGCAGGATGTTCACCTCACCGGCCGTCTCCTTGGCCGCCCTTATCGCGTATTTCAAGAGCCTGTCGGGGTTCTCGGGCGTGTACGGGATCAGGACCCTGTAGTCCTGCCTCTTCAGGTCACCCTCGGACGTCACCAGCGGGGCGTAGTGCTGTATCTCCCTTTTGAAGGTGTACATGCGGTAGATCGCAAAGCCTATCAGGATCCACAGGACGGTTATGATCCAGCTGAGCGGCTGGGTGACGAGCAGGTAGAGCGCAAGGCCGAGCTTCAGGAATATGCCAATGATCGGGATCACCGGGAACAGGGGCGTCTTGAAGCCGTATGACAGCTTGTCGCCGTATATCTTGCGCACGGTGATCACGGCAATGTTGACCTGGACGAACAGGAGCAGAAAGATGACTCCCGCCGCCACTGCAATGTCTGTCAGCGGGAGCGCGTACGCGATGAACGCCATGATGATCCCGGATATCACTATCGCGACGTGCGGCGTCTTGTTCTTTGGGTGGATCGAGCTAAGCCTGTGCGGCAGGTTGTAGTGCCTGCCCATAGCAAAGGCCACCCTGGCCGAAGAAAATGTGGTCGCGTTGAGCGCGGCCAGAGTAGACACCATGCCTCCGCCAAGCACTATCAGGGCGCCGTAGGGCAGGAACATTTCGGCGGCCCTCATGATGCCGAGCTCGCCGTTGTCGCCTATGAACTTCCACGACGCGATTCCTTCTGGAAATATGGCGCCTATCGAGACGAAAGCCACGAGGCTGTACAGGGTGACGACTATTGCAAGGGAGATGAAAATCGCTCTCGGTATGTTCCTCTTTGGGTTCTTTACCTCCTCGCCGGTCTGGACAATGATCTCATATCCTTCAAACGCGATGAACAGGAGGCCCATCGCGGCCACCAGGCCGGCTATCCCCATCGGCATAAAGTCTTCAAAGTTGGCCGTCCAGCCCGGGTTGTTGTACATGGTCCAGAACCCGGCGCCTATCAGGGCAAAGATGGCGCCCAGCTGGATAATTGTCACTATGGTGCCCGTCTTGCCAGTTTCAGAGGTCCCCTTGATGTTGATGTAGGTAAAAGCTGCAATGGATCCGATTGCGATGAGCTTGTCAAGCGGGATGATCCCGAAAAGCGGCTGGTCGCCGATGACCTGCATCATCTTCAGGAGGCTGGCTAGAAACGAGCCAAACCCCACGGCGTACAGGCTGCCGGCGATAATGTGCGCAAACCACGCCATCCACCCGCTTATGAACGCGTTTGGCCGGGGCAGCCCTTCCCTGACCCACAGGTACCCTCCGCCCGCCTCCGGGATGGCCGAGCCGAGCTCGGCGTACGCCATGGCGGTAAAGACAGTGATTATGGCGTTGATAATGATTGCAATGAGGACAGCCTGGCCTGCCAAGCCTATCGCCGGTCCGGTAAGCACGAATATCGCCCCGCCTATCATGCCGGCGATGCCAACCATTATGATGTCCGTGAGGCTCAGGGTGCGCACAAGCTGGTGTTGGGGATGTTCAGACGACGGGCGCCGAGACTCAGGGCCTGTAGAGGCCGACAAATTTACAGTAGAGCTCTCTGATGGAGAAATAAACCTTTAGCATTGCTTTCAGGCAGGCATTTTGACTTGAAAGCACTGCGACGCTGGCCCGGGATGGTGGCCGACGACGGTGCAGGCGTGCTGCCGCGCATATTGTAGGCGTGCATGCATTCCCAGTCCAAGAGCAGTGTTGCTGTCAACTCATCGGTCCGTATACCATTTAAAATCATGTACAAACGTTGTATTGTACATTGCTATCATGCT
>DASTTF010000144.1:0-5215 GCA_035760305.1 Nitrososphaera sp. | reverse complement strand
TCATATAGTAGAATTTCAACGGATACCATATTTAACTATTGCAGAAAGTGGTTCTGTCAAGTCTTCGTTGGACGAGAGTCATGAAGATACTTATCCTACGGTAGCTTTACAGAACCTAGATCTGTAAGTTAAATAAATATTCGATTCGTCATACTAATTGGAGGACGAACTAGGGTTGAACTTCAGAGACTGCCTGTTGTTAGCAGTCCGCTTATTTGGGTTCAGGCAGCAATTAAGAGACGTTGGCTTTGATGCTAGCGAGTTCTCTCGTATTCTGCAAAAACACCTCACAGATAGTGGCTATGCAGCCCAAGATCCAGCTAGCCTGAAGCAAGTCAGTACCAAGAGGATATCAAACGATCTTGATAGACTCTATCGCATGCGTTTTCTCGAAGCACAAAGGGTGAAAAGAAAAGTAATAACTCGATCTGGAAAGAAGTGTACAAGGGGCTACCAGTACCTTTACAGAATTTCAAAACAAGGTCTGCAATACTATGGCTATCTGATAAATCCAGAACAGGCCCATCTAAAGAATGAAAAAGACAAATCGGCGAGACTCCTAGGTGTCTCAAGGCGGAGGATCAGAGCGGATATAGTATTAGGTCCGGGGATACCCGGGGATGTAAAGGACATACTTATGGATTTTGAATACAAGCGAGGCCGACTCAGTAACAGATTTCCTCTCAGATATGGGCCGTCGATCGCGCAAAAATATGTTGTGGCTAGAAAGATGCTAAGAAATCTTGGCGTTACAGATGGCGAATTCGCAAGGGAACTAGAGAAGACCAGCGCCATGGCAGATGTTGTATATCCACATTTGCACATTTATCAGAAAATAACAGAAAAGAGAGAACGAAAAAAGATTATGCTTGACCGTGACGGAGAAAATAGACAATTCTTGGGTCTTCTGAAGATTTCCAAATGAGGTTCTGTAAAGCTACCGTAGGATAAGTATCTTCATGACTCTCGTCCAACGAAGACTTGACAGAACCACTTTCTGCAATAGTTAAATATGGTATCCGTTGAAATTCTACTATATGAGTCAGGAAGAGCAGCTGCAGCAGACTCGGAGAAAAATCTTTGACGAGCTGACCAAGATAGTCGACCCTGAAATCGGAGTCTCCATAATGGAACTCGAGCTGATCGACAAGGTCGACATCAACTCTGGCAAGGTAAACGTGGACTTGCACCTGACAAGCCCGTTCTGCCCCGCGGTCTTTGGCTTCAAGATAGCGCAGGACGTCCGGGACAACATCTACAAGGTCTCGGGCATCAACGACGTAAAGGTCAACGTCAGCAACCACTTTATGGCTGACGCGATAAACAAGCAGGTCAACGACAGCAAGTACCCTGCCAAGGCCGACAGCAAGCCTTCTGCCTAGTCTTTCTTCAGCCTTTCCTGCAGGTCGGCCATTTTCTTTTCGTTCTTTGAGAACCCAAGCAGGTGCCCTCTCAATAGCTGGATTCCCAGCGCAGGGTCGACGCCCTTGGGGCAGACCGAGCTGCAAGAGCCGGCAAAGTGGCAGCGCCAGATGCCGTGCTTATCGTCCACGATGTCCATCCTCTCCTTGCCTGCCGTGTCGCGGTTGTCGATAAAGTAGCGGTACGCCTGCGAAAGCGCCTGAGGCCCGGGGAACTTTGTGTCCGTTGCAACCGTGGGGCAGGCAGAATAGCACAGGCCGCACTTTATGCAGTACGAAAACTGCAGGAACCTGTCAAGGTCTTCTGGGCTCTGCACGAATTCTGATAGATTCTCCTTGTCCTTGATGTCTGCGTGCTCGCTCTGCACGTACGGCTGCATGTCGCGGTGGTGGGCAAAGAACTGGGAAAAGTCGGTCACGAGGTCGCGCAGGTGGGGAAAGTTGGCAAGTGGCTCGACGGTTATGGAGCTGCCTTCCAGCTCGGACACCTTGGTGTAGCACGCAAGGCGCGGGATGCCGTTTATCTTCATGCCACACGACCCGCAGGACGCCATCCTGCACGAATAGCGGATGCCGATGCTCGGGTCCTTGTACGCCTTGGCGTGCAGCAGCGCGTCAAGCACCGTTGTCCAGCGCTGCACTGGCACTTCGATGGTATCGTAACGTCCAGGTTCGCCGGCGAGCCGGTTTGCCCTGTACACCTTGAGCATGATCGAGCTCCTGATGGTCTCTTTCTTTTGGTGTTTTTTCTCGATCTTTTCTATCTTTTCAATTATCTGTTCAGTCATTTTTACTCAAACCCCAGCCCGTTTGCGACAATGATCGTACGCGTCCCGTACGCTATTACGCCCATCATGGCCGCTATCGTCAGCACAGTCACGCCGTCCTCCCACGCCTTGCTCTGGCGCAGTTCAAGCAGTATCACGCGCAGGCCGTTAAAGCCGTGGATGGCAATGAGCACCAGCATGGATTCCAGCAGCATCGCGTAAGGGATGTTGTGGTAGTTGGCGATGACGTTCTCATATTCCAGGCTCATGTTGTACGGCATTATCAGGCGCATCATGATGTGCACCGCGACTACAAACAGCGCGCCTACGGCGGTGATGTAGTGTATTTTCATTATCTGGCTTTCGCGGAGCATCGTCATCTTACTCGCCTCCAAAGAGCACTGAGGCTCCGTACAGCATTGCGGCCGCCGCCAGTATCAGCGCTATCCAGATGCCTGATTTCTGCCGGTAGTTAAGCGACACCGCGTCGTACGGGTAGTCCGGCCTGCCTGGCTTGCCGAGGCCCTTTCCTCCGTGGGTGAATATCAGGCGTATGCCGTTTGCAGAGTGGAAGGTGCTCATGCCGATTACAAGCAGCAGTATCAGGTGCCCCATCGGGGTCTGCGTCAGTTCGAGCATCGCGGCCCACGCGTCCGGCCCCTGGGTAAGGGAACTGGTCTCGTAAATGTGGCCGACGAAATATGCCAGCAATCCGACGCCTGTCAGCCTTTGCAGCCAGTAGGCTATGCGCTCCCAGCCGTAGCGGCCGGGGTTGAGCCATCCCTTTATCCCCTCGCGGTTGTTGCGATCCGACACTTTTTCCATGTTAATATTTCCTCTCCACCGGCGCATAGCGCGTGAACGTCACAGGGTGCCACGCCATCTTGGGCGCGCAGTTGCCCGTGAAATAAGCAAGAGTATGCTTCAGAAAGTTGACGTCGTCGCGCACGGGGTAGTCGGTCCTCGAGTGCGCCCCTCTTGATTCCTTCCTGTTCAGCGCTCCCACCAGCACTACCTCCGCAGTTCTCAGCATTGAATCTATCTCCATCACGTTGACAAAGTTGGTGTTGTATTCCTTGGCCCTGTCGTCGACGTGCTTCCACATCGACGCTTTCAGTTCCCTTGCCTTCTTGAGCGCTTCAGCTAGGCTCTGCTCGTTTCGAAAGACGTATGCCTTGTCGTCCATCACGTCGGTCAGCTGCTTCCTCACTTCGTAGGGGTTCATGTCGCCCCTTCCGCGAAATATTCCGTCATAGATGCGCTTTTCCTCTTCGATCACCTGCTGCTCAGAGGTGGAACTGGTTTTCCGCCCCTGCGCGTACTTTGCAGCCAGCTCGCCGGTTATTCTTCCCCAGACGATGCACTCTGACGTCGAGTTGGCGCCAAGCCTGTTTGCGCCGTGGGTGCTGTTGCAAGCCGCTTCGCCGGCGGCCCACAGGCCGGCCATCTCTGTCGCGCCGTCAATGTCGGCGTGGATGCCCCCCATCATGTAGTGGCAGACCGGCCTCACTTCTATTGGCTCGTCGATAATGTCAACGCCGGAGAACTTGATCCCGATTTCGCGGATGCCGGCCAGCACCTCCTTTATGCGCTCGGCCCCCAGGTGCGTCAGGTCCAGCTTCAGACAGCCAGCGCCGGTTTCGTGCTTGAAGCCCCTGCCTTCCTGGATCTCTTTGATCATAGAGCGCGACACCACGTCCCTTGGCGCGAGCTCTATCTTGCCCGGCGCGTACTTTTGCATAAAGCGCTCGCCCTTGTTGTTGACAAGGTACCCGCCCTCGCCCCTCGCCCCCTCTGTGATCAGTATGCCCGAAGGCAGCACGCCGGTCGGGTGGAACTGGACGAATTCCATGTCCTTGAGCGCAAGTCCTGCGCGGTAGGCCATGTCAAGCCCGTCAGGCGTGGAGGAAAACGCGTAGGTTGAGAAACTGTAGATCCTGCCGGCCCCGCCGGTGCAAATGATGCCGGTCGGCGCCCTGAAGACGGTGAAGTTGCCAGTCTTTAGCTCGATCGCGGTGATGCCCTGGAACGCGTTATTCTCGCTCAGTATCGCAGTGCAGAACCACTCGTTGTAAAAGTGGATGTTGTCATATTTCTGGCACGTGTCGTATAGGGTTTGCATCAGGTAGAACCCGACCTTGTCTTGGGCAAAGGTTGCGCGTGGGAACGAGTAGCCGCCGAACTTGCGCTGGGCAATCCTGCCGTCCTTGCGCCTCGACCACGGCATGCCCCAGTGGTCCATCTGGTATATCTCGTACGGCATGTTCTGCACAAGGCGCTCCGCCACATCTTGGTCTGCAAGAAAGTCGCTCCCCTTGACGGTGTCGTAAATGTGCGATTCTTGGTTGTCGCCCTCCTCTTCGTAGAGGACCGCGGCCGTCCCGCCTTCTGCAGAAACAGAGTGTGAGCGCATGACCTGGACCTTGGAAATGACTGCGATGCTAAGCTTTTTGTCGGCGGCAGCCGCAGAGATGGCAGCGCGCAGGCCGGCAAGGCCGGAGCCGATGATAAGAACGTCGTGGGCGATCGTCTCAGCCAACTGTGCGCATCCCTCTTTTCCCTTCAGGAGGGCTATTCATTCTCATAAATATCTTTCATGCGCGTTGCGCACGCTTAACTTTTCATAATGCCGCGTGCTGATTCTACACGGCGGTATGGAGCCGGAACATCCGTATAAAACGGGACACCAAAAGGCTTATCTTGGTTACGGTGCAAAGTAACGTGTAGATGCTGCTGGAAAGCGTGCTCGCCATATTTACACAGTCGTTTGGGCTGACGTACTCGTGGTTGAACGCGAACCTGATCAGCCCCTTCATGGCGTTCACTCGTGGCTTCGAGTTCGCAGTGATACTGATGGCGGCGGTGCTCTTTTTCATGATAAGCGTCTTTCTGGTCCTCCGGCAGGCCAAAAAGTTGCCAAAGTCGTACGCTGTCGAGATAGTCGACCTGTACGGAGAGCAGGTTTCGATAGACGGCGTAAGGCAGGCCTTTGCGACGCACGACGCGGCGGAAAGCTACGCCAGGATG
>DASTTF010000143.1:0-17467 GCA_035760305.1 Nitrososphaera sp. | reverse complement strand
GCCATAGAATAGCGTTGTTTGGCAGCAGGAACGCCGACAAGGACACAGGGCGCCCAGCGTCCAGCTTTGTCAACGAGCCGTGGTATGCCGACGTGCAAAAGCTCAACGACGAAGAGCTGATGCGCATGTACACCCTGATTTCCGACGGCCGCTACAGGTTCGCCAAGAACGCGTGGTACATCCCGATTGGCGCTGACCAGCGCTGCCCGATAATGGTGGCCAAGGGTTTCAGGTCGCCGGACACGCTTGACAAGATGGCAGAGTTCGAGAACACGGCCAAGTCGCTCGAAGGCGAATACCGCCACTTTATCGACGCGTGGGACTTTGGCTACATCACCGAGAAGGACATCGAAAAGGCGATCCTAAAGATCCTGGAAGAAAGGAACATCGCCGTGACAGAGCAGGGCTAATAATCGATGCGCGCCAGTACAGGGCGTGACTGACTTTATCGCGGATCTTGTCAGGTCTACTGTCGCGCTGTTTGTAGTCATGGATCCGGTTGGCAGCATACCCGTGTTCATTGCGCTCGCAAAAGATGGACAAGGTTGAAAGGGCGTCAGTGAAAGACTGCGATAATCACAGTCGCAGGGCTGCTTTTCGCGTTTGCAGTGGCCGGCACGCAGCTGCTTGCAATATTTGAGATCACCCTTGCCAGCTTTATGGTCGCCGGCGGCATACTGCTTTTCATAGTGGCGATAGAGCTCCTGACGCACGGCGAATGGAGGTTTGGCGGCGCGGGGGCCCAGGGCAAGTCGGGCGTGGTGCCGATCGCGTTCCCGCTGCTCGCCGGCCCCGGCGCGATAACGGCGGTGATAATTTCGTTCCAGACGTCAGGGCTTGCGGTGACCGCAATATCGATCCTGATAGTCATTGGCATAACCTACGTAGTGCTGAGATACGTCGACAGGATTTACAGGGTGCTTGGCAGACGCGGCTCGATGATCGTGACAAGGGTGTTCGCGGTGCTCATCGCGGCCATCGCCGTCCAGTTTGTGGTGGACGGCGCCCGGGAGCTCTTCGTCTAGATTTGTTAATATATTCAGCAATCGCCTTCAAAGGCGTTGGCAAAGCAGGATAGCGGCGGCTACAGGGGAGCAGGCGCCAAACTGCTTTCAAAGCACGGCTTGTCCGTGGGCGACAGCGTCAGGGTCGCCACCGAGGACGGCGAGATGTCCGGCGTATTGATGCCCCGCTACGAGTCTGCCAGCGAAGATTACATCGTCATAAAGCTAAAGAGCGGATACAACACCGGCATCCAGGCCGACAAAATCAAGTCTATGACAAAGCTGCCGAAAAGCGAATCCGCTCCAGCTGCCAAGGCCCCGGAAATTACTGAAAGCAAGAGCCTGCCGAAAATCGCGCTGATCAGCACCGGCGGGACGATAGCAAGCAAGATAGACTACCGCACCGGCGGCGTGCACGCGGCGCTTTCAGCTTCCGAACTTTACCAGTCGGTGCCCGAGCTCGCAAGCCACGCCTCAATCGACCCTGAAGTGCTGCTTAGCGAATACAGCGAAAACCTAAAGCCGGAGCACTGGGCAATGATAGCAGAAAAGGTTGCCGAGAAGGTAAAGAGCGGCAAGTACCGCGGCATCGTAGTATCGCATGGCACGGACACGATGCACTATACAGCTGCCGCGCTCTCTTTTGCGCTCCAGGGCCTGCCGATACCGGTGGTGCTTGTCGGCGCGCAGCGCTCGTCTGACAGGCCTTCTTCCGACGCTGCCCTGAATTTGCTCGGGGCTACGGTATTTGCGGCAAAGTCAGAGTACGCCGGCGTCTTTGTAGCGATGCACGCCGGCACGTCTGACGACGCGATCGCATGCCACGTAGGCACGCGCGTAAGAAAGAACCACACCAGCAGGCGCGACGCGTTCGAGTCGATAGACGTGACGCCGGTAGCGCTTGTCAGGAACAGCGCGATAGAGATGCAGAAGAGCGAGATCGCGCTTGCGAAAAGGTCTGACGGCGATTTCGTTGCAAAGCCAAAGTTTGACGACAGGGTCGCTCTGTTAAAGTACCATCCCGGCTTTGACCCCAAGATGATCGAGCACGCGGCCAAGGCAGGCTACAGGGCGATAATCCTCGAAGGGACCGGCCTCGGGCACGTGAACAAAGAATGCTTTCCCGCCCTCAAAAAGGCAGTCGACGCGGGCCTCGTGGTCTGCATGACGTCTCAGTGCATCTGGGGCAGGGTCAGGATGACAGTCTATGACACCGGCAGGGACCTGCTCGACATTGGCGTGGTGCCGCTGTCTGACATGATTTCCGAAACTGCCACCGTAAAGGCGATGTGGGCGCTTGCAAACGCAAAGGACGCCAAATCGGCGATGCAGGAAAACCTTGCGAATGAAATTTCTTCGAGCATCCCGCTGTAAGCAAGGCTTAATACGTGCGTCAGCAGAATTTCTATTTCAGTGGCAATCGACCCGGCATACCTTGACCTGAAGGTCGGCTTTGAGATACACCAGCAGCTGGCGACAAGGAGCAAGCTCTTTTGCAACTGCAGCTGCGAAGAAGCGCAGAAATACGGCCAGTCGTTTGTGCGCAAGTTGCGCCCGACCCAGAGCGAGCTCGGGGCGTACGACCCGGCGGCAATGTTTGAATTTACCAAGATGCGCACCGTCGAATACCATACGGCGTTTGGCTCCAGCTGCCTCGTCGAGGCGGACGAAGAGCCGCCGCACGACGTCAGCAAAGAAGCGCTTGAAACCGCGCTGATATTTTCGCTCGCGCTCCACTCAAAAGTGGTGGACGAAGTGCACGTCATGCGCAAGCTGGTGATCGACGGATCAAATACCACCGGCTTTCAGCGCACGATGCTCGTCGCGTCCGGCGGCCACATTGAAGTTGCAGGAAAAAAGGTGGGCGTCCAGAGCATCTGCCTTGAAGAAGACGCCGCCAAGCTGATAGGCGACGAAAAAGGAATGCGCAGGTTCGGCCTTGACAGGCTGGGCGTTCCGCTCGTCGAAATCGCGCTAGAGCCGGTGACCGGCAAGCCCGACGAAATAATGCAGGTTGCCCTGACGCTGGGCAGGCTCCTCCGGGCGAGCAAGAGGGTTGCCCGCGGGCTTGGCAGCATCAGGCAGGACGTCAACGTCTCTGTGCAGAACGGCGCCGTGGTCGAGGTCAAGGGCGTGCAGCAGCTGGACCAGCTGGTCAAGGTCATAGAGCACGAGATGCAGAGGCAGCACGGCCTGATAGTAATCGCGGAAAAGTTGAAGGAAAACAAAGTCGACGTCAGCAGGGTAGGCGACAGGATCGAAGACGTCACCGACATCCTGAACAAAACGCAGTCAAAGATCGTGAAAAAGATCCTTGACGGCGGGGGCCTGTTCAGAGCGTCAAGGGTTCCGGGTTTCGCAGGCATGATCGGCTTTGAGCCGTACTCGGAGATCAGGATCGGAAAAGAGCTGGGCAAGCTTGTCAGGTTCTACGACCTCGACGGCGTGTTCCATTCAGACGAGCTTCCAAACTATGGCATAACAGAGCACGAAGTTTCTGCAATAAGATCAAGGCTGCAGGCGGGCGAAAACGACGCCTTTGTAATAGTGGGCGGCCCAGAGGACAAGGTGGGGTTTGCTTCCGACGCGATAACCCGGCGGCTGCAGGCGGCGATCAGCGGCGTGCCCGCTGAAACCCGGGCGGCGACTCCGGACGGCAAGACGGTGTTTTTGAGGCCGAGGCCGGGCGCTGCGAGGATGTACCCCGAGACGGACATCCCGACCATCCCCGTCACGGGCTCTATGCTTGAATCGCTTGCAGACAGGGTCCCGCGGCCGTGGGACGAGATAGTGGACTCGCTTGCCAAGAAATATGGCCTCAACAAAAAGCTGGCGAGCCAGATCTTTGACTCTGACTACCTCGGTGTGTTTGAAGAAATCGCGAGCAGGATCAAAAACATAACGCCCACATTTGTTGCCTCCAAGCTTACTGAAGACATTACAAGTCTGCAGAGGCAGGGGCTCGATCCAGCGGTTCTGACCGATGATGCATTGACAGATATTTTCTTGAAAATTGACAGTGGCGTAATCGCAAAGGAATCTGGAGTGGTGATCATTCAGAAATTGATGACAAAGGAAGCTAAAACTGTTGACGATGCCATCAAACAGAGCGGCGCAACTTCAATGAGCGACGAGGAGTTGAGCGCCGGCCTTGACAGGATAACCAGCGACAACACGGCAGTCATAAAGGAAAAAGGCATGGGCGCGCTGAGCACCCTCATGGGCAGGGCGATGGCAGAGTACAGGGGCAAGGCCGACGGCCAAAAGATAAACGCGATGCTGAAGGACAAGTTGCAAAAGCTGGTCAAATAATGTACAAGCCTCGAGCCACCAGGGACATTTACGTCGAATCCTTTTCCGTCAATTCTGCGAGCCTTGAAAAGCAGCTCGCAGACCAGACTGTGCCGCCAGGCGAAATCAAGGGCATCATCGACGCCGCGAGCAAGATGTACCGCGAAAACGTCGACGGGATAGTGGAGGAATGCGACAGGGACATGATGGCGCTCGAGCGCGTGCCTAGCCCTCTGAAATTATTTGTCGACTGCCTTGCGCACGTGCAGAAATCAATGGATTTGTCGCAGCCGGCCCGCGCGCTGCTGCACAAGTACACGGCGGCGTGGGAAGACTGGATGTAATCGAGAAACATTCTTTATTGCCAGCACTGTAGACCGGGTCGTGACTGACAGGTTCGCCGACGAAAAGGCAGACTTTCACCCAAGGTCCTGGCTGTCAAAGTACAGGCGCACCTCGGTCGGCTACCTCACGAAAATGCTGTTCTTTTACCACGGCATTGGAATTGGCTTACTGCTCATCGGCTCTGTGGCGATAGAGCAGGTCCTGCCGGACCACGAAGAGCCGAGCATCCCCCGATCGCTTTCCGGCGTCCTTGCGGCAGGGCCGCTTGAAGAAACGATATTTTTCGGCATCCCGTTCTACGTTTTCGGCAACGCCTACTCTGTGCTTGTCACCGGGGCGGTGTGGGTCGCAATACACCTGCTCAACACCGAAAACCTTTCCGTAAACAGCCTCGCGTTTGGCAACCTGCTCTTTGTGCTGCCGTCCCTTTTCTTCAGCCTGCGGACGTGGGTCAGCGGCAAGGGATGGTTCGCAGTGCTCACGCATTCGGCATGGAACGGCGTCTTTTTTGCCGCCGGATGCTCCACCGGCGAGTTCGCGTGCACGGCAGTCGACGGCGACATTGGCACGACAGCGATCACCGTCGGAGTGTCGGCAGGCCTGCTTGCGGCGACCTACGCGCTTTACAAAAGAAGGGAGAGCAAGGAGCGCCGGCGCCTTGCAGCCTAACGAATTCAATATATAGGCCGCCACTTTTTTAGAAATGAAAATGAGCCAGGCTGACAGCGTGAACGTCATCGTGACCGTGGGCGACGTAAAGGTGCAGTTCAGCGGCTCTGCCGAGTCAGTCATGGCTTCAGTCATGAGCTTTCTGGCAAAGCAGGTGCCTTCGATGGACCTTGCAAAAAAGATCTCGCTCAACTATTCGGCGCAGGAGCTGATCGAGGCGTATTCCCACCTCATCAAGATAACCCCGGAGGGCCCGCGCGTGATCCCGGATTCCAACGCCCGGCTGTCCGACAAGGACATGGTGGCGCTGCAGCTAATAGCGACCAGAATAGCTAAGGATCTCGGCAGGCTGCAGGACGACGCGATGCAGGTGTCAGAGATGCACGCTGCCACCGCGCTCAACCCGAAATCGATAAGCTCCAGGATCTCTGAGATGGCCAAGGCCGGCCACGTCGCTCGCGACGAAAAAGAGCCCGGGAAATACAGGATAACGACTGCCGGCATCCACTGGCTCAACTCTACGATAGCGAAAAAATTAAAATGACTAGCCGCCGAGCGGCCTCTTTTGTATGTACCTAAAGTTTCGCATCGTCCCGGTCCTTGTCAATATGGTTTCCCTTACCATGTCCGCAAGAGAGTGGGAGACTGCGGTCCTGTCGTAGTTGTATCCCCTTCTGCCAAGTTCTTCATGGACCTCGCCAAGCGCCCTTTCGGCCGTAAAGTACCCTTCCTGCCACAGGGTGTCAAGAAGCCCCCGGCAAGTCATGCCTCCTTTGACGGTTTTTTGCGAGTCGCCGTCCGCAAGCGACCGGGCTTCGACGGATCTTGACTTGAGCGACTCTATCTCCCGCCGCAGCTCGTCAAGCTGGCCCTGGACCGCCGGCCCGACCATCTTGGCAGTGTCGAGGCTGGAGAGCACGTTTTCCACGACCTGCTTGACCCGGCTCTCGATGCAGGTTATCTCGACCTCCCACTCGCCGTGCTTTAGCTTTATTTTGACTTCCTCAGCAGGCCGGTCGCTCATCCTTAAATATACCCCTCAGCATGCTATTGATAAACCTGTTGCTGACCATATTGTCCATGTTGCGCAATATTAATATATTTGTGCCCGCAGTTATTGTTGAACAACATGGCCACGCAATTAAATCCCCCTTTTCACGCCAGCCTGAGCCTCGGAGACCTCGGCATAGTCGAGTCGGTGAGCAGGTGCCTCGCTCCCAAGCTTGACGAGCTGAAGGGCAAGAAAATAGTGTTCAGCTGCGACGACAAGAAAATGGTACCGGTCGACGGCTGGGGACTGAAGTCCAACCCCTACGCCGCGACGACGGTAACCACCATCCGCCCGATAAAGGAAAACGCGCTGGTGGCTGCGATCGATTCGAGCAGCGTCAAGATAGCAGAGACAGAGGAAGGCAGCCTTTATGCGATCAAGTGCGGCGTCGCGACGGCGTACGCAGGCCGGGCGCTCATGCACTTTAAAATCGGCCCTGTTTTGTTTTACCTGAGCGAAAGCACGATCCAGGATTCAGAGCTTGAAGAGCGGCTGGCGCGGCTGGTGCTCATGGACGACGACTTTGCCAAGAGGCTGGTGAGGGTGCGCGCTGAAAGGGCGGTGCAGAAAGAGCTCGCGAGCCATTTCACGAATTCGATAATCCTAGTCGACGGCTCGCTCAAGGCGTCAGTGTTTGAAGACAGGCAGCGCAGCCTTGGCAAGATAGCAGAGAGCTGCGTGCTCCGCAAGAACATGATGATCGGGATCAGCAAGGGAACAAAGCTCAAGGTGCTCGACAGGGCGTCAGCTCCGCTGACAAAGGTGTCGGGGCCGGCGTACATCGAAGTCGACATGATAATCAAGAGCCTGATCAGGAACACGGTCGGCAGCAACTCGATGGTAAAGCTGGAAAAGAGCAGCCCAGTCCTGCGCGCGGACGTTGTGGGCGACAGGGGCGAGTCGCTGGGCATGCTGCTCGGCAACGACCCGGTGGCAGGCGGCTACCCCGAGACGCTCAGGCTTGCGCACTACATCTCGACTTTCACGGGCACAGAGATGACGTGCCTGAGGAGCCACGTGCTGAACAGCTACGACGTGACCGAGCTCGCGGCAGACGACATCCGCAGCATGCTCCTGGGGTCGATCTCGGTATGAAGATCCTCTCAAAGAACGGCAACGAACTGTTGCTGCTCGCGATGAAGGAGGACTCGGCCGGCAAGGGCGACTACATGCTCATCGAAGACAGGAGCAGGAGCATGGTGGTGCAGGTTTACGACGAGGAATACCTGTCGTCGCAGGCGCTCGTCGAGGACATTGTCAGGGAAGAGGTGGTCAACGCGTCAAGCGTGGAGAACTTGCACGACCCGCTCAACATCGGCAGCCTGTCGCGCCTGGTGCGGGACGCCAGGATATTCCGCGCCAAGATAAGGGCGTCGATCAGCGACGGGAAACTGTCAAGCGACGTCACGTGGCTCCCGTCGAGGGTCGAGTCGAAGATAAGACGGCTTTCCATGAAAGAGCTCGACTCGTTCCTCGGGAGGCGGGGCATATTCCCGATCCCGCTCGGCAGGACCGGCGACAGCGAAGAGTTTGAAATCTATGCAGAAGACCTCGACGGCAAGCTCACGGTCATTACCGGCAAGAAAGAGTCTGGCAAGTCGCACCTGTCAAAGATGCTGGTCAAGACTCTGGTGCAGCACGGCGCGTTCGTGGTCGTTTTCGACCTGAACAACGAATACAGCGGCCTCGGCTGGAACCGCGACGGCACCCCTTCCGTCATCCACCGGCAGGTAAAGATACTGGAGCCGGGCAAGACGCTAAAGTTCAACCTCAACTACTGCGGCAAGGGCGCGGTGTCCAGCATGCTAAAGAACGCGCTGGACATGCCGGCCGCGTCGCTGCGCGAGTTTTTCCGGATATGGGATTCGCTTGAAAACAAGCAGTCGCTTTCGATAGACTCGATAGGCAACGCCGTCAACACGTGGAACATCAACGAGCTCGTGCGCGACGCGCTCGTTTCAAGGTTCCACGTCATCCAGTCGTCGCGGCTCTTTGCCGACGGCGGGTTCCGGTTCGAAGACGTGATTGCCGGGAGCAGCGGCGCGGCGATGGTGATCAACATGGGCGAAGTTTCGCCGACCGTGCGCAGGATGGTAGTAGAGCTGGTGTTGAGCAAGCTCGTCGACCTCCTTGAGCGCAAGGCCATCCCGCCCATCTTTCTCTTTGCAGAGGAGGCGCACCTCTACATCCGCGACACGTACTGGGAGGACATCGTCACCCGCATGAGGCACTTTGGCATCTACACCACTTTCATCACGAACCAGCCGGACGCGATAGGCGACGGCATCTACCGGCAGGTGGACAACATTTTCCTGTTCAACTTTACAAACGACGCGGACCTTGACAAGATAGCAAAAGTTTCATTGGCTGACAACGACACCATCCGCTCAATAGTCAGGACGCTGCCCCAGCGGCACTGCCTGGCGATAGGCAGGGCTGTGTGCGACCTGCCCGTGGTGGTAAGGGTGGCGGCAGCAGAGGTGCTGACGCTTGGAGAAACTAAAAAATTCTTTAACAAAAAAGGTTAAACGACGGCCGTCTGGCCGCGCTTTTTCGTCCCGATGTCGACTGCTTCGGTGACTGCGGAGACGAATATCTTGCCGTCGCCGGTCGAACCGGTGCTTGCTGTGTCGAGTATGGCCTTGATCACCTTCTCGACTTCAGAGTCGTCGACCACGGTCATGACGTTAGCCCTGACTGAAAATTCAGCGGCAAGCCTCTGTGTTCCCCTTCCACTCTGGACCTGCGGCTTTTCGCCCCTTCCTCTTCCCTTTGCGTCAAGGACTGTCGTTCCGCCAACGCCGGCCTTTTTCAGAGCTTCGTTAACAGCGCTAACCTTCTCGGCAGCTATTATAGCCTCTACACGCTTCATGGCTCGTGGTAAAGAAAGTTGCAATATAAGGTTTTCAAATAATAAGTCGGCCACAGTTGAATATAACCATAAACAGCGATTGCAGTGCAAATATCATAGAATTTGCAAAAATAATACAATCCCGGATAGAGAATACCGAATATTGCACCATATCATCTATTAACATCACCTCAAGATATGTAGCGATTTGCATTGCAGGAACAAGAAAAGATCAAGAACCGAAGCAAACTTGACATAATATACGACATCCTTGTATCGTCTACTGGCGGGGTCAAAAAGACGCACATCATGTCGCGTGCAAACCTCAGCTCGGAGCAGATGAACTTTTACTTTAACACGCTCTTGCACCACAGCCTGCTCGACGCGGAGAAGGACCCGGACGACAACCCAGTCTACAAGACGACGCAAAAGGGCATCAGGTTCCTCCACTGCTGCGCGCAGATAAAGTCGCTCATTGCGCCGATAGTGAAGGTAAGGATGCAGGGCGAGCTGCTCTTCCTGTAGAATTTTGTTCGCATATCATTAAACGCAATACCGGCCCACTCTGCATGATGTCTTATCCCACCCAGGAAGGCGATCTCCGGGCGAAGGAGGCGCAGGCCGAAGAAGTGAAAAATGCAGAAGAGGCGAGGTTCCTGTCGGCTTTCCGGGGCGTCCCGAAAAGAAACGGCGAGCGGCTTGCCCAGCTGGCAAACGCAATAGTGGGCAGCTTTAACGGCATAATGTCAGAGTCGCGCCAAAAGCCGTACGAGCGGCAGGAGGACATTATGGCCGGAATGAAAAAGCTTTTCCAAGAGCAGATAAACGTGATCGAAGCCCGCCGCGCCTACACGGTCAAGATAAACCCGTCAACTGCATTAAAGGAAGATTAGCAGCCGTGGTCCCGGGCCCAGCGCTGGCCGGCAAACTCGCTTGTTTCGCACTGGTCCATGTCGAGCGTGGCGCGGTCACTGTCCAAGAGCGCGCTGTTGAGGTTGGTCGACTCGCAGTACACGACGGCTATGACGCTCGTGTCTGACGTCAGCAGCTCGTCGTCCTGGTCCACCAGCACGCTGCTCCCGAGGCACAGGCTCTGGGTAAATGACCTTGACTCGGCGTAGCCGTCTTCAGTTCTTGACGGCGCGCTTGCAAGCGCAAGGTCGATCTTGTAGGTCGTTCCGTTCACCCTCACGTAGAGCGTGTCGCCGTCCACTATCCTTGTCACCATGCCCCCGGCACAGCCGGCCGTCCCCTGGCACTCGACCAGGCCCGAACGGGAGCTGCGCGTCGCGCCGGCCTGCTCGTCAGGGTCGTTGAGCTCCCCTTTGGTGCCTGCCGCAAACTGCCACTCGTTGCCGCCGTCAGGAATCCTCTGCCAGGTGCGCCCGTCGTCGCTCCTGTCCACGAGCGAAGGTGTCCTGTCGATGACTTCTCCCGACCCGTCTTCGAGGACAAGGCTTTCCGCGGTGTTTGACAGCGTCTGCCTGTCAAGCTCGACCACGTAGGTTTCGTTGGCCTCTATCTCGGCTCCGGGCGGCAGCCGTATGGTAGCCGACTTGAACGAAGTCCTTATCTCAAAGTCGCTGACGTTGACGTCGGCGTCAGATGGGTTGTAGAGCTCGATCCATTCCCTGCCCACGTCGCTGCCCCGCGGGTTCAGCTCGACTTCGTTTAACACTATGCCAATGCCCGACGTGTCCGTGTCGTTGGCAGGCGGCAGGTTGCCGACTGCGCTGTCCGTCAGATTGTCGGCCGCGCTGTCTGTCAAGTTGCCAATAAGATCTGTGACGTTGCCCGTAATCGTGCTGTTGCTCTGCGCGCTGGCAGGCACTGCGGGCACGGCTATGGCTAGCAAGAGCACAAGTGCCAGCCCAAAATTGATTGGCAACATCCCCCTACTCCTTTCTCACTGAATAGATGCTCCCGAAAATTATAACGGTTATGAAGGCTATCTCTAGAGTAGTTTTTTACTATCCAAGCTTTCTGTGCATGTATATCCGCTTCATCCTGCTCAGCCCGAGGACCAGCGCCGCCACCGCCGCTATGGCAATTGCTGCCTGCGCTGCCGACACGGCCAGCCGGCCCACCGGCAGGATTGTCTCTAGCGGCGCGACAACGATCAACAGAAACGCCGCGACGGCAAGTATCATCGCCCACATCCCCGCCATAAAGAGCGCAAGACCGCCGAACCCCACTATCCTATCCCCATGACAAAGTACTGGATCGCGATCGAGGCAAAAGCGAGGAGTGCGGTAAAGCCGGCGAGCTTGAATATCTTGTGGCCCACCTCTTTTTCGCCAAAAGGCCCGTCGGCAACAATCAGCCGCACAAGCGTCGCCGGCGCCGCCCTGTCTGTAGACGCGGCCAGCTTGAAGTCGTCCGTCAGTATGGTGGGCCGCGCCTTGACCTGCCTGTGCTCCACTATGCGCTTGACGCTTGCAAGGAACAGGAACGAGTTCATGACGGCAGGCAGGAGCGCGATTACCCCGATTATTTCAGAGCTGCCGGCGATTGCCAGCGCGCCGTACATTGCGCCGAGCAATAGCGTGCCCGAGTCGCCGGGGAATATCCTGCTCGGGAACCTGTGGTACCTGTAGAACGCGAGCGCCGCGAACAAAAGAGGCAGGGCTGCGAGGAATACTTCGTGGCTGCCGAAGATCGCGATGCTCGCCAAAAGCGGGATCGTCGCGATTATGATAAAGCCGCTCGCCACGCCATTTAGCACGTCTATCGAGTTGATGGTGTTGCCGGCAACCGGGATGATGACGAATATGAACGGGATGTAGAGCAGCGGGATGACAGCGCTGCCAAACACCAGGTTGAGAGAATCCCCGTGCACCCCGCCGATTAAAAGATCGAGCACTACGATCGGGGCTGCGGCCGCCAGGAGCGCCACGGGCTTGAACCAGCCGGGCATCACCCTGCTGTCGTCAACATAGCCAACTGCAAACGCTATCGCGGTTGAGAGCAGAACTGCAAGGACCGCGGTGTTCATTGTAAGCAGGTAGAGCGCGATCTCTGCCGCCGCGATGCCGACCATTATCACCGGCCCGGCGGGCCGGGGGATCATGGGTCTGTCCCGCTTGTGCGCGTCCGGGACCACCCTGCCCATTGCGGCCAGCGACTTTATCGCCGCAGGCATCAGGAGCAGAATGGCAAAGAACGAGATGGCCGACACGGCGGCGCCGTAGATTAGCAGGTTAGAGACGTCCAGCATTTGCTATTGCTGCCCCAACCTCTTCTTTAATTGATCCTTTAGCTTTTCTGCCATGGCGGGCCCGATCTTGGGTATGCCAGCGAGCTTGCTCTGCGGCGCCCTGGCTATCTTGCCGACGTCTGTCAGGCCGGCAGCATAAAGCACCCTTGCCCTTACCCGGCCGATGCCCTCGAGAGCGACAAGCGGCAGCAGCTCCTCTTTCACGCCGTACCTTATCCTGGTACGGAGGTTATAAAGTTCTGGCATGAGGTCCTCCCGCCTCAACAGCTTGGCGACTTCATACAGTGAGTATGCGAGCCACTCTCCCATCTCCACCATCCTGTGCATGTCGCCCGGCTCGACTCCCATGTTGTCGCTCAGCGCCCTGTCGCCGGTCTCCTCCATCCACTCGCAGAGCGCCCAGAAGCTTCGGGAGCAGTCGTACTCGCTAATTTGGTATAGCAGCTCGCCTCCCCGGCCCTGTATCAGCAGACCCAGCTCTTCATGGTCCTTTTTGCGAAGCGACAGCTTTGGGTAGAAATCGGGGCTCGTCGTTATCAGGTGTAGAAAGCCTAGCGTGTGCCTGCCTTCCGCGCGCTCTATGCGTTCCAGCGCGTCCCTGAACGCGACGGCGGTGACAGGGTCGATGTAGAGCAGCGACGTGCGCCTGCCAAACTCTGTCGCAACGTAGCGGTCGTTCTTTGACTTGATCAGCTCTTCCTGCTCCAAGTAGTCGAGCGCGGACTCTACCTTGAACTCTACCGTCGCGCTCCGGTACTGGCGCGCAAAGAGCGTGGCGGCAAACAGCTCGTGGATCTCTGGCTTTTTCATGCCCGGCACTGTCGCTATCGCCGAGAGCAGGTGGAACCGGACCGCGCTGTCGTTTGAGAGCTGCGACCGCAGGGGCTCGGGGCTGCCAAGGACGTAGTGGTCGTAGAGCTCCTCGGCGTTCACGCCCGACTCGCTCACGATTATCGCCTCGCCGGAGGTGTCGTATTTCGGCCTGCCAGCCCTGCCGCACAGCTGCTTGTACTCGAGCACGCTTATCGGGACGCTGCCGCCATAATCGGAATCGTAGCGCAGTATGCTTGCAATGACGACCCTCCTTGCAGGCAGGTTGACCCCGGCGGCAAGGGTGGGAGTAGCAGCCAGGAGCTTTATCACGCCGTTCTTGAACGAGTCCTCCACTATCTTTCTGCTCGACGGCCCGAGGCCGGCGTGGTGGAACGCGACGCCTTTGCCGACCAGCTGCGCCAGTGTCTTTGTGAGCTCGGTGTCGTCGCCTTTGTTTAGGATCTCGGCCGACGCGGTGGTGGCCAGCTCTTTCGTGGCCTTGTCCAGGCGCCTGTAGACCCCCTCCACCGCCTTTGCGGCAAGCGAGGCGGCGCGCTTCCTCGTCTCTGCAAAAATGAGCGCCTGCCCGCCGCCGTCGAGCGAGTCTATGGCAAGGTCGACTGCCGACGACACGCCCGAGCTTTCCACCCGGAATTTCTTGCCGTCACTCATCCTGGCGCTGCCGTACTCGTAGACGCCCTCCACCAGCTTTGTCGGGCGCCAGTCGCTTTGCACCAGCTCGCACCCTAGCCAGTCGGCTATTTCGTCCGAGTTGGCCACCGTCGCAGAGAGCGCGACCACCTGCGACTGCGGGTAGTGCTTGCGGATCTTTGTCAGCATCATTTCAAGCGTCGGGCCCCTTTCCCGGTCGCCGATCAGGTGGACTTCGTCTGACACGAACAGCCCGACGTCGCCGAGCCACTCTGCATTGTGCCGAAAGAGCGTGTCCATCTTTTCGTTCGTCAGCACGATTACGTCGGCGCCGGCGAGCTCTTTTCCCGAAGAATCATAGTCGCTTGTAGCCATGGCCACCCTGATCTTTCTGCCAAGGTCGAGCTTTTCAAGCACCTTCAGGTCGTCGTGCTTTTCGCTTGCAAGGGCGCGGAGTGGAGTGAGGTAGACTGCCTTGCTGCCCTTTTCCACCGCCTTGAGGATAGCCATCATTGCTATCAGCGTCTTGCCGCTGGCCGTCGGAGTCGTCACGAGCATCCGCTTGCCTTCCAGTATGCCCTGCTCCAGCGCCATCTCCTGCGGAGGGTAGAGCGAAGAATAGCCAAGGTGCGAAAGGAGCGCTTTCAGCGCGCCGTCGGTAATGGCAGCTGACACTTGACAACTAGAGCAGGCCGGCTATTTTAAAAATGCACTTATGCCTTGGCCCAGAATCCCGGCCTTCTTTCAAATATCTGGCCTTCCCGGTTGAACTTTTGGATGTACTTTTTTGCATCTTCGTCGCTGAACTTGCCCGTCTTTACCAGCTCGGCGACAAGGGCCTTGTCCTCCACGTCGTTGTTTTCAGTGCCCGACAAACCCTTGAACACCTCCATGAACTGCTTTTCCTTTGAAACGACGCTCTGCGGTTTGCCGTACAGGACTCCAAGATCCGTCTTGCCGGTGTTGACGTCGACTCCGGCAGTCCTCATCATCTGGTCCACCAGGTAGATTGCGCGCGTCGCGTCCTCCGCGTCCACCTTGTCCTTCAGCAGCAGGCGGGCGCGGGCAGTCGAAAGCCTCACGAGGCCTTCAAGCTGCCTCGGAGTCACCGTTATCATGCCTTCCGACTCGACCTTCCTCATGTCCATGTAGTAGCTGCGCACGATGTCGATTGCCTCTGGCGTGAGCATGGGCTCGCCCTGCTTTGTGTATGACAGGTACTTGCTAAAGAGGTCGATCTCGATCGCCGGCTTTGCCGCGTGTTCGGCGTCCTTGTGTATTTCCAGGATGTGGCTTGCGATCAGGTTGTCCTTTTCCTTCTCCGGCATGTCCCTGACGATGAATATCAGGTCGAACCTTGTCAGCAATGGCACAGGCAGGTTCACGTTTTCCGTGATGTTCTTGTATGGGTCGTACTTGCCGTACATCGGGTTTGCAGCCGACAGGATCGAAGTCCTCGCGTTCAGCGTCGCGACAATGCCCCCCTTTGCCACCGAGCATGTCTGCTGCTCCATTACTTCGTGCAGCGCCGACCTGTCCTCCGGCTTTATCTTGTCAAACTCGTCGATGCAAACCAGACCTTGATCACCCAAAACCACAGCACCTGCTTCCAGCATCATAATTCCAGATTTGTCGCGGATTACTGCGGCGGTAAGACCAGCAGCTGTTGAACCTCGGCCAGAAGTGTAGAGCCCCCTTGGCGCGATCTTGGCCGCGAATTTCAGCATCTCCGACTTTGCGGTACCTGGGTCGCCCACGAGGAGCACGTTGATGTCGCCCCTCCTAGTAGAGCCGTCGTCAAGCTTTTTGGTGACCGAGCCGACTATCAGGAGCAATATCGCCTCCTTGATCACCTCGTGGCCGTAGATGTGGGGCGCAAAAGAGGCGATCAGTTTTTCGTAGGCGTCCGGCTTTGTCGCGATCGCCCTTATCTGGCGCTCGTCATCCGCGCTTATCGCTATCCTGTCGACGGTCCTCGTGTCCTTGCTGCCGGCGCGGCCGCCGAGGTACTCTATGTTGTTCCCCTCCATGCGGAGCCGGAATAGGCTCGTCTTTGCCTGCGGCGCCAGCTGCTCCTGTTCAATCCTGATGATGCCGGTGAGCATTATCCTGTCGCCGGGCCGGCACTGGTCGACGAGGTCGCCCATCACCGTGACTTCGACATAGTGCGGCAGCTGGCCCGCCGGCAGGTCTTCGGGCAGCTCCTGCAGGCGCACCATCTGGAAATCGATAAAGAGGCTGTTCTCCGGATCCATCTCGAGATCCCTTTCAGAGCACGCCTGGCACTTTTGTGGCTTTTTCAGCACGAGGCCCTTCAGCTGTGCCTCCGTCACCGTGTTGCAGTTCGTGCACAGGTAGGCGACTTTTTTCGCCAGAGGCTTTATCTCCGACGAGCGCACGACCATGCCGGAGACGCTCACCAGCTTGTCTATCAGGTCGGCGTTTATTTCGCGCAGGCCCTTTTGGACGGTGTAGTTGCCTATCCTAACCCTGATCTTGTCGCGAATTTCCTTCTCATAGTCGGGGTGGATCTCGCGCAGGACTGAGAGGACCGCTTCGTTGAACGCGGCAAAATATTCGTCCGGCTGGTGGGTTATCTCTTTTGCAAGGATTGGGCTGTAAGAGTCGAGGTCGATGTAGTCTACTACGAGCGATGGGGCACCCAGCGCCATCATGCCGTTTATCCGATCAAAATACTTGTAGTTGCCGTCTCGGTCCTTGAACGCCTTCAGGAATTTTTCAAGGTCGTTTGCAAGCGCGGCCGCGGTCTGCTGCTCAGTCAAACCTTTTCAGTACCCCTTTCTTGAATTTCGCCGAAGCGTTGTTTATCAGGTTGTAAAGCTCTTTTTCTTCCGCCGACAGCTTTGCTTCTAGCTCTGGCGACAGCGGTGACGCGGCCGCCAGCTTTACTATTTTTTCAAGCCGCGAGCCGACAAACGTGTTCAACGAGACGATCATGTTCTCGCGCTCCCTGTCCTTGAGCCCTTCAAGGTGGTCGTTCACGCGGACGTAAAAATCGACGTCGATGCCCGACAGGTCGTGGGGCTTTGCTATCCGCTCGCGGTTCATAGCCCGGGAGATATAGCTGGCAGACTCGCTTGACTGGACTTCAACCGCGCCCTGGTCTACGAGGATCTTGGCGACCCAGCGCTGGAGCGACGACATGTCGCCTTCCTTTGCGTCGATGGCGACGCTGCCCACCGTCATCTTGACGTCCTTTTTGTAGGTCACCCGGACTTCTTCTGCAAGGTAGCCCAGATGGTAGGCGTTCTGCATGGCTTCTATTCTGGGCTCGGCCCGAGCATCCGCTGACATGGGAGAGCTGATAGGATTTGGCAACTAATATATCAGCTTTTAACAGCTAAAGCTAGCTTCCAGCTTAACAAAAACTGCCGTTCCAGAAAATTGGTGACAGTTGAGATGTAGCAGCAAGCTATTAATGGTTTAATAACTTCACTGAAAATCGATCCACGGTGTCAACCAAGAAAACCGATCTGGCAAACCTGATGTGGTCTGAAAAGTACAGGCCGAAAAAGCTTGCCGACGTGGTTGACCAGAAGGAGATAATCAAGGGC
>DASTTF010000142.1:0-6805 GCA_035760305.1 Nitrososphaera sp. | reverse complement strand
CCTGCCGCCAAACAACGCTATTTTATGGCCTTCCAGCTAGAAATATGTTTTTCAATGGCGGGTGCGTTCGGCGATTGCCTTAACCCTCTCAACGCCGTTTATCTCCTTGATTATCATGGCAACCTGGTCGGGGACGAGGCTCTCCCACCCTTCGCCCATTGCCATCTTTTTGCGAATCTCGGTAGCCTGCATCTCACTGCGATCGACGAGCGGCGCCTCCACCGTCTTTACTCCCCTTTCCCGGAACAGCATCAGCGTGAACGGGTCGTTGGCAAACACGACGTCGTATTTTGGCACCAGCATGTCGACCTGCCGCGTCCACAGCGAATGGACGTCGACGTCCGGGACCGGTATTATCAGTATTCTGCCGGCGTCGACCTTGTCTGAATCTAGCGACTCTTTTATCATCCTGACGCGCTCGCCTGCCGTGAACGGGTTTTTTGGCTCGTGGCTTTTCTGCGCGCTGCCCACCACGATCACGAGCTGGTCAACCTTGGCAAGCGCAAACTTTACCGTCGCCAGATGGCCTTTGTGGAATGGCTGGAACCGGCCGACGAAAAGCCCCGTAGTCACCATGCTATGCTGGCAGAGAGGATATTTTAAACATATATCGTGAAAAAAGAAAAAAGGGGTGGAGGGGAGTTAGGTTGCCGATTCCCCTGCCATCACTGCCACTGCCGTTTTGCCGTTTACGACTCTTGTACAAAGTATGTGACACTCACGCTCATGGACACTTCTTGCTGGCCCGGAAGGATCTGCGTGTCTGCTGCCAGTTCCCTTGATAGCACCGGGAAGTAGATGTCGTTCAGGTTTATCGACTGGATTCCTGACACTTCCATCCCTACTGCGCCTGCTGCGATATCTGCCTTCTGCCTTGCGCTGGCTATCGCGTCGACGATCAGCTCGTCGCGCACTTCTTGCTGCATTTCAGATGAAATGAAGTAGTACGCGCCGCTGACGGTGTTTGCACCCGCTTCAACTGCCGTGTCGATCACCTGCCCTGCCTCGATTTCGCCGTCTGCGTCAAGGGTGACGCTTATGCTGTTCGATGCCCTGTAGCCGGTGATCTCTTGCTCTGGGAGGCATTCAGGAGGCGGCGGGTAGATCATTATGCATACCTCTGTAGACTGCTTGTGTCCGTAGACTGGATATACGCTGTAGCTGCTCGTGCTGATCTGGTCGTCCGCTATTCCAAGCTCCTCGAGTGCCGCAATTACTTGGGCGATCAAGTCCGCGTTGCTCGAAGCGGCTTCTTGCGCCGTCGTGCCGTTCGTCTCGACTCCGACCGTCACCTTAAACCTGTCTGGCTGCACATTTGTCGTCGCCGTGCCTGAAGTCGTTACCGTGGATTTTGTCTGCGATTCTGTCTGGTCATTCGAGTTATTCTGGGCTGCCGCGCTTTGCACCATCTGGGTGCCTGCAAAGACGGCCGCGAAGAGCCCTGCCGCAAGTATCCCTGCGAGCAGGGCAAACTTTGGATTCAATTTCTGGTCTGACATTTTGGTTATCTGTCAATAGGATGCGTGGTAGGTAAGCCTAGGTCTTAGAACGTGTTTCACGTTCCGTTCTACGTTTCAGAACGCGGATTATCTTGGCAATTGACGAGCTGGACAGCCGCCAGCTTTTGCTAATGTGGAAAAAACCGGGTTTGCCTGCAGCTTAAATGTATTTAAGCAAAGCTACAATCGGTACGGCATTGACGGAACCGGTCAGAATCGACGGCTCTCAGGGAGAGGGCGGCGGCCAGATACTGCGCACCGCGGTTTCGCTCTCCGCGATAACCTGCACCCCGATTGAGGTCACCAACATCCGAGCAAAGAGGTCGAACCCCGGCCTGCGGCCGCAGCACATGACGGCGATCAAGATAATCGCCGACCTCTTTCACGCAAAAGTAGAAAACCTGCAGGCGGGGGCGGAATGGGTCAGGTTTGAGCCGTCGGACAGGTTCGAGGGCGGCTCGGTGAAGGTCGACGTGGGGACGGCAGGCAGCATCCCGATGATACTGATGGCAGTCGTGCCGGCGGTTTCGCTGTCGAACAACGGCGTAGAGATCGAGATCACGGGCGGCACGGACGTCAGGGCGAGCCCGACCATCGACTACGTCCGGCACGTCATCGCGGCAGGCTACCGCAGCATCGGGGTAAAGTTTTCAGCCGACGTGTTACGGCGCGGCTACTACCCAAAGGGCGGCGGCATCGTCAAAACGACCATCGAGCCCTGCAGGGCGCCCGGCACGATGGAGCTATTGGCAGCGAGGGACGTCGAGCCCCGGATCATGAGCGTGTGCGGCCAGCTTCCGCGCCACGTGGCGGAGCGGCAGATCTCTTCTGCCCTGATCGCGCTGGAGAAAAAGGGGATCCGCTGCCGCAACTATTCCGCGTCGATCGAGATGTCGGCCTCGCCCGGCTCTTCGATTCTGATCTACTCGGCGTCCGACTTTGGGCCGTACGTCGGCGGCGACTCGATAGGCGAGCTTGGCAAGCGCGCCGAAGCCGTGGGCGGCGAAGCCGCCGAGCGCCTGCTGGAAAGCGTGCTCGCGCAGGCGCCCGTGGACCCGTTCCTCGCGGACATGCTGGTCATTCCGCTCGCGCTCGCCAAGGGGAAATCAAAGTACAGGGTTGCGCGGGTTACGGAGCATCTGCGCACAAACCTGCAGGTGGCGAGCCAGATGGTGGGGTGCAAATACAAAATAGAACAGCAGGGCAACACCCACGTCGTAGAGATAGAGGGCTAGATGCCGCCGTCAAGCAACGCCGCCAATAGCAAAATGATTATCGACAGGACGACGATCACCTCGCCCAGTATGATTATCTTTTTCCTCACCGACTGGACGTAGACGTTGCCGCCCTGCCCCGACATTATCTTGCGCTCCATGTCCGCGTTCAGCAGCCTGACGTGCACGACGTACGTCCCAACGGTTGCGATCACCAGGATGACTTTTACCAGCAGGATCATGCCGTAGGTCGTGTCGAGTATCGCGGCCGGGTCGCCGAGAAACCCGCGCGAGTTGTAGATGCCTGTCGCTATCAGGATGCCAAACGCCGGCACCGTTATCTTGTTGAAGCGCCTGCCCACCTTGACCATCAGCGCGACGAGCTCTTCAAGAGACTTTGTGTGCGACTTTAGTACCGGCACGAGGACGATGCCGATAAAGATAGAGCCCCCGACCCATATCGAGGAGCATATCAGGTGCACCCACGTGACGAGGCTGTCGGCAAGGACCATCGTCCTTTTCACAGTTCCGCATTATATTATAGATGCTGCTTTCCAGAAAGGTTTTAATCAGCTCTGCGGGTCAGCTAGGATCGCTTGATAATAGGTCCAAGGAGGGTGGCGCTCATTGGCGCCATCGCGGCGGTCGTCATTACCATCGTGATCTACCCGCTTCTTGTGGCCACCCCGTTCGATCTCGAAGACATCACCATCCAGCTTAGCAAGGTCGTGCTGGCGTCGGGCGGCGTAGAAGAGCAGCAGCTCAACCTCAGGATTTCGCTCAACATATCCAACACGAGCGACTTTACTCTTACCACGTCAAGAGTAGATTTTGAGCTGTTTGCAGACGGCGCTCCTGTAGGATCACACACCATATCTTACGAGGACGTCCCGGTCAACGGCAGGCCAGCCCTCTTTTCCAACGAGCCGGCGATTACCCTATCGGACACGTTCACGCTGCAATACTCTGACGGCAATGCAGAGATGTTCAACAAGATCCTGAATGGCAGCGAGGACATCAGGTGGAGCGTCACCGGCACCGCCTCTATCGAGTCGGGCACGTCCTTCCAGGAAAAGACGTTCTCCTCTGAATTGTAAAAAAGTGCGGTCACCGGGATTTGAACCCGGGTTACGGGCTGACCTCGCACCTGCGTGCATGGAAGGCCAGTGTCCTAACCAAACTGGACGATGACCGCTTACTGTAGCCGACATTGCCAAGGATAATTAAACTTAATCAGGGAAGATTATGTTCAGCACCGCGTCCACCGCCTTGTTCTTGGCGCGCTGCTTGTAGTATTCCACGCCCTTTTTCGGGGCGTCGAGCGCCTTCTCACTCTCAACCTCGCCCACGGGCCGATGATCCAGCGCCCCGTAGAACTGTATCCTGTAGCCCTTCATCTTTGACAGCACCGTGGAGTTGAAGATGTCGTGCAGCCACACCGAGCCGATAAAGTAGACAAAGGGCGGGTTTGGCTTGCTCTTTATCATTTCCGCCACCCTGTCGATGGTCTGCGCCATGTTGCCGGAATCCGTATCAATGGCGATAATGTCCTTGCTGACGCCGCCTTGCACGAGCGCCTCCTTCACCTTCTCCGTCGGCCCGGACTCGCCCACGATCATGACCATCGTCTTGTGCTTGTCCGGCCTCGACCTCATGACCATGCCGTGGGTGTCGAGCCCAAGCTTTACACGCTCTAAAACGTAATCGGGAAGGCCGCCGTCCGCCGACTTGCCCTTATGCACCGCATACAGGACAATCAGGTTGCCGTCGGTAAATCTGTATTCTGACATCTAGTACCACGTGGTTGCCACTTTTTTTGGCGCCGAGATCTGCCTTTCGATTTCGTCGAGCCGCTGGAGCGACTCGGGGCTCTTTTGAAGCTCCTTGAACTGCTTCTCGTGCCTTATCCTGCGGACGACGTTGAGCACTTCATCCATCGTGACCCCGTGCTTGATGTCGTACTCGATCTGCTTGGCGCAGCTCGAAACCGTGCTGTATTTCTTGTAATTTCGTTTTTCAAAAGAAGAAGCGTCAGGGGAGATGCCTTTTACAAAACGGACAATAACCTTTTCAACATGTTCAAGATGCCAGTCCTTCATGGCAAAATTATTGGGCTTCATAACTCCAAGTGCCCTTTACGTTTGAAGGCTATTTAATCTCTTGTCCGGTTTGCTAGAGATAGTCGGAAAGCTTCGTCTTTTCTTCGCCCGGGATTTTCGCGATCTCGAATCCCTCTTTTGATTTCAAAAGCGAAGCGGTCGCGTCGATGCCCACCTTTGTCGTGAGCAGGTTGGCCTGGTCGCTCGATGGGTCGAGGCTGGAGCCCTTGGCGTTTGGCGTTATCATAAAGTCCCTGTCGGCCTGGCACCGGGTAGCTACCGCATATTCGACAGCTACGGGATCGGTCGGGTCGATGTCGGCGTCCACCACCGTCGCCATCTTGAGCGAGGGGTGAGCCGAAAACGCCGCCATCAGCGCGTTCTTTGGTTCTCCCTCAAGCCGCTTCTTGATCTGTATGACCGCAGAGAGCCAGTTGCTGCCGCCGTCGGTCAGGTGCACCGCCTGAGTCGTGGGCACGACGTTCTTTACATAGTCGAACATCTTTGCCTCCACCGGCAGGCCCATCAGCAGCCGGTGCTCGGCGTAGCCGGGCAGTATGTCATGGTAGACCGCATTATCGCGGAACCTTATTTTTTCAAGCTCGAACACGGGCTGCTTGCGCTTGAAATCGTAGGTGCGCAGCATCTCCACCATCCACTCCTCATGCGTCCTGTCCTTCAGTATCCTGCCCTCTATCACTATCTCGGCGTGGCTTGGCACGTGCAGCTGCGAATAGCTCGCTTTTGAAAGCGTGAGCTTGCTTTCAAGCAGCGAGTTGGCTATCATCATCTCGTCGACCCCGTACGCCGCCTGGTACGCTGCTGCAATGCTGACTGCCGGGTGCACGCCTATAGCTATCGCGACCTTCAGGTCCTCTCCGTGGTCGCGGGCGTAGGAGAAGCACTTGTGGAGGTGCCTGCCCTCTACCATCCTGATGGCCATGTGCCGGTCGTCTAGGCGCAGAAGGCGGTGTGTGGACTGGTTCTGGTTGCCCTTCTCCTGGTCCTTTGCAAAGACCACCGAAGAAGTGATGAAGGGACCTGCGTCCTTTTCAAAATGCGTGACTATGGGAAGATCATTAAGGTTCCTCGAAGAGTTTTTTTCAAACGGCGCGGCGCCCTGAACCTTTGTTGGCGCCGACAGGCTGGAGAGCGCCTCGGTGATGCGGGCGTGGATCGCCTTCCTTACGTCTGCATGGCCGGCCTTTCGCGTCCCCGCGACTGCCAGATAGAATTTTTTTGCAGTGCCGACGACGTTGCAGGCGACTCCGATCTTGCTCCCGCGCACCTTCTCAAACAACACAGCCTGCTTGCCGTCCATCTTGGCCGTCACGGCCGCAAGCTCGAATTCTGCGCTGACGTCCTGCTTTACCCGCACCAGCTCGCCCTCCTGCTGCAGGAGCGAGAGAAAGCTGCGGAAATCGGGATTATTGCCCTTCATGCTTTTTGCTACCAACGATGCTCATAACCTCTCCCATAATTGCCTTCATGTCGTCGAGCTGGAGCTGGCCCTTGCAGTGGAGCGATACCAGGCAGATGCCGTTTATCATGGACGATACCTTTTCAGCGATGGTATTGATAAAGATTGAATCGTACTTGCTTGGTATGACCTTGGCAACGTTGACCTTGTTTGACGAGCTGATTGCGACGGACAGCGCGCCGATGCGCGGCTCGCCTTCAAATATCACTACAAAACAGCCGTTCTGAAAAAAGGTTGGCTGGAGGGAAAAACTTCGCCCAGTGCTAGAGCTGACGACCTTTCCTTCCCCTGCGTCAGGCTCATTATCCATTGGCTTATCTTGCGCGAACAGTGATGGGCTTGGCTACCTTGAGTTCCTGCTTCTTTGTTCTCGCCCTGAGCTTTGCCTTGTACTTCAGGTTCCTTGGCTTTGTCCGCAGGCGATATCCGCAGCACGGGCACCACAGCCCGTCCCACTTTATGAATATCTCGCAGATCTGGCACCCTTTCTGCCCGCTAGCGTAGCGGCCAGAG
>DASTTF010000141.1:0-5572 GCA_035760305.1 Nitrososphaera sp. | reverse complement strand
CTTGTCTATGGTTTAGAAATGATAGTAATGTCAAATGATAATCCGAAAACACCAGTGTTTTACCTCGTCGATGCTACAAATGGACAGATAGTTGATTCGACTTATGTGAGAATGCAGAATAGCCAGAAAGTCTCTGAATTTTTCAACAATCAGAACTGATTTATCATCACCCTAATTCAACATTCCATGACCCTTTTTCAACAGCCATTGCTTTTCACCCGAATTTTCACCAGTGTCGTCACGTGGGTTCAGTCACGTTGACGGGTGATTTTCTCCCTGTAACAGTGCGGGTGATGCATTATACTTGCAAGATTACGCCCTTAAGGGTGAAAATGAATACACCAATCGCTATAGCAGCCGCAGTTGCACCTATAGCTACTATCATCACTTTGCGGTTTATTTGCACATCACGTTATATAGCTATGCCCTGACGTTAGTCAAAATACTTTCTCATAAAATCCGACATTTTTAGCCTGCCGGCCACCTCGGCGTCATAGATGTCCTTGTGCTTGTCTGAAAAATGCTTTAGCGTGAGCCTAACCTCGTCCCCGCAGACCTTGCACCTTGACTTGCCAAACATTGCCTGTTCACATTGTTAGGCGTTCAGGTAAAAAACTATAGCGGCCCCGGAACGGTCGGCAGCAGGAGCCCGACGATTGTTGCCGCTATCCACACGATGACTGCTATCGCGAGTGCCCTGAGCCACCCAATGTCGTAGAGCCCCCGAAGCGCTATGAGCCAGACAAACCCGCCGACTATTGCTGCAATCCATCCGTTGCCAAAGATGAAATACGTTATAGAATAGATCACGGCGCCGATTATGGCGGTGGCAAACGCCCGGCCTATCCCTTCCTTCTGACCAAACAGCTTTGTCGTGATAAAGATTACGACGGTCGAGATTGCCAGCCCTACGACAAACACTATGGCGGATGTTACGGGGTCGGCCATGCGTGGTACCATCGATCCTGCCTGCTTTTTAACACACTGGAAGGGCATTCTAGCTTTGGAACATGCAGTGGGTCTTTTCCATTTCTAGCACGCCCGCCACCAGGAACATTGAGGCGAACTAAATAAGCAAGCTTTCTCGACATGCTCCACTGGCAACGCGCGCTTCCCGCCTAGCTTGGCGCCAAGGCAGGAGAGCAAGGTTAAATTAGCCCTCTGGCGAATGTCAGGGTAAGCCGGTCATAGCGGCAGGGTGCGACCCGGTCCCATTCCGAACCCGGAAGTCAAACCTGTCGTCGCTGCTGTGTTACTGATGTGCGTGAGCCGTCGGGAAGCAGCAGTGCTGGCATCTTACTTTTCCACATGCTCGCCAAGGTGTATTGTTTTGACGAGCCTCCGGACGTTGTGTGCTATCCTGTCTATAGTCTTGAATGCCGCCGCGAGCCCGGCCGGCTCCCACGCCCGGGTTTCAATGACGCAGCAATAGTTGGCCGCCTTGACCGTTATCCCCTTCACTTCTTCCTTCATTACGTTGCGCGAAAACTCTTCCGACAAGACATTGTCCTTGGTCAGCACGTTTGCAATCACGCCGCCGCTCCACCCCATGCTCTCCACCTTGCCGTTGTGCAGCTGGAAGTATGGCGCCGCGTCAAGCAGCTTGTGGGCGTTGTCGTCCGTTTCTACGATAAAGTCGTTCTCCACCAGGCAATAGACGTTGTAGAACGGCCCCATGCGCATCACGTCCTCCACCCCGAGAAAGTCGACGTTGCCGCTTGCAACCCGGAGAAAGCCGTCCCTGTTTGAAAGCCACCGCTCAAAATACGGCCGCTTCATAGGGTGCACGTCCAGCTCCATGCTGCCTGCCCTGCAGCTAAAGCCCTGTTCTTCAAGGGCGTTGATGAGCGCGGAGATCTGGAACACCGGCATGCTATCACGCTGGCTGCTTTTCGTCCTCCATCAAGAGCTTTACGAGCGTCCTGACGCCAAAGCCGGTCGCGCCCTTTGGATTGTAGCTCTTCTCGTTCGTCCCGTCCTGAGTCCAGGCGGTGCCGGCGATGTCGATGTGCACCCACGGCGCGCCGTTGGCGAAATTGGAGAGGAACGCCGCGGCGGTTATTGCGCCGCCCGGCCTGCCCCCTATATTCTTGATGTCCGCGTAGGCACTCTTGATCTGCTCGTGGAATTCGTCGTAGAGCGGCAGCTCCCACATCTTTTCACCCGTTTTGTCGGCGAGCTTGCGCAGCCTGTCCGCCAGCTGCTTGTTCGTGCCCACAAGCGCGGCGACGTTTGAGCCGAGCGCGATTATGGCGGCGCCGGTGAGAGTCGCAAGGTCAATGACGGCTTTTGGGCTGTAGGTGGCGATGCCGTAGGCGAGGGCGTCTGCGAGTATCATGCGCCCCTCTGCGTCGGTGTTGAGCACCTCCACCGTCTTGCCGTTGTACATCCTGATGATGTCGCCCGGCCTGTAAGAGGTCGAAGAGGGCATGTTCTCGGCCGACGGCACGATGCCCACGACGTTTACTGCCAGCTTCATCGAAGCGACTGCCCGCATCACCGCAAGGACGGTGCAGCCGCCGCACTTGTCAAACTTCATTTCGTCCATCTTTTCGCCCGGTTTTATCGAAATGCCGCCGGTGTCAAACGTGACTGCCTTGCCCACCAGCAGGTACGGCTTTTGCTGCGCGTCGCTGCTGCCGTTGTATTCGAGGATTATCAGTTTGGGCGGGTTGTTGCTCCCCTTGCCGACTGCCACTATCCCCCCCATACCCATGTTCTCCAGCTCGTAGCGGTCGATCACCCGCGCCTTCATGCCGTATTCCTGCGCAAGAGATAGCGCCGTGCTTGCAAGGTGGGCCGGCGGGCAGTCGTTTGGCGGCATGTTGCCAATGTCGCGGGCAAAGTTGACTGCTTCGGCGACAAGCCCCGCCTTGTCTGCGACCGACTGGAATTTCGGCGAATCAGAGTTGATCAGTATCGCGACTTCCTCGATCTTTGTAGCCGGCTCTTTTGCCTCCTTGTACTTGTCAAATGAATAGAGCGCTAGCGTCACCCCCTCCGTCATTGCCTCCACGAGCCCCTCGTCGAGGTTTGAGAACTGCAGGATCGAGAACTCTTTTGCGCCCAGCTCTTTTGCCTTCTGGGCCGCCTTGCCGGCGCAGATGCGCGCGCTTTCGTCCGTGAACTTTTCCTTCTTGCCAAGGCCGAGCAGCATTATCTTTTTCATCGGCCCCTTGCCCAGCGTGTAGACAAGGATCGACGAGCCAAACGTCCCGCGGAACTCCTTGCTCTCTAGGGTCTCCTTTATTGAAGCAAAGACCGCCGGGTCGAGCTCTTTTGACTGCATAAAGTCCTGCTCGCCTTCAAATACGCCCACCACCAGGAGCGAAGTCTGCTTCTGGTCTATCTTGGCCTTCTCGACTTTGACCTGCACCATGACGTAAAGACAAGGCGGGGAACTTTTAAACTATTCAAACGGGAACCGGGCACCGTGGCTGAGCATCGTGGCCAGCCTCCTGAACACGTTTGTCGGCGTGTAGCACGACATCGAAGCGTTGTATTCGCACGCTGCGGCGATGTCGCTTGCCTTGCCGCCCCTGAACATGCCGACAATGATTTCGCGGGCGACCGGCCGCAGGCCCGAGCGGGCGCCGTACGCGCCGTTCCTGTTGATCAGCCAGAACATCTTTGTCGCGTCGTAGCCGGGCGGAAAGACCGTTTCTTTGGCCTCCTTTGCCTCCTGCGAATAATAGTGCCCCGCTACCCTTATCCAGCCCCTAGAAAGCGCGCTCGCTACTTTTGCGAACTTGGCGCAAGAATAGCACTTGTCGTCGTATATGAGAAGCGGCCGCTGGAACATCGACGATAGCGACACGTGTAATATGCTCCTGCCGATCTTTTAAAGCTTGGCGGAGCTATGTTTTTATTTTCCTGCAAAGAGCTTTTTCTTTGTCTTGGGCTTTAACATGCGCTACCTCGACCTGAAGAGGAGGATCAGGGACGTCCGCATGTTCGCGATACAGGGCATTGCAGAGGCCGGCTCGGGCCACCCCGGGGCTTCGTTCTCTGCGGCCGAGATAATGGGCACCCTGTACTTCCGGAGGATGAAGCACAACCCTTCAAACCCTGCTTGGGAAGACCGCGACTATTTCATCAATTCAAAGGCGCACTCTGCCCCCGGCTTTTATTCGACGCTTGCAGTTGCAGGATATTTCCCGCCCGAGGAACTCAAGACCCTGCGAAAGCTGGGGTCCCGCCTGCAGGGTCATCCAGTACGATATTCTGAGCACCAAAAGCATCACAGCGTGCCGGGAGTCGAGTACTCGGGCGGCTCCGAGGGCATCGGGCTTTCAGTCGGGATAGGCATCGCGCTTGCCAATAAGCTCGATAGGGAAAAAGACAAGATGAACAAGGTCTACGTCCTGATCGGCGACGGCGAGTCAAACGAAGGCCAGATCTGGGAGGCGTCTATGGCCGCCGGCAAATTCAAGCTCGACAACCTAGTCGCGATACTGGATCGCAACCGCATCCAGCAGGACGGCTTTACAGAGGACATCATGCCCCTCGACCCGACAAAGGACAAGTGGGCGGCTTTCAACTGGCAGGTCTTTGAAGTCGACGGCCACAAGGTGGAGCAAATAGTCGACGCGCTCAATAAGGCCGCGCGGGTGCACGACAAGCCTGTAATGATAGTTGCCAACACGATAAAGGGCAACGGCATACGCCACATGGCAAACAACCCCCAGTGGCACGGCAAGGCTCCGCCAAAGAGGCACACCGAAGTGCTGCTCGAAGAGTTGGAGAGCGAGTGCCTGATCGCGCCGTCCATAATCGCCGGCGAGCGGGAGAATTACGAGGACAAGATAAGGAAGGTCGAGCGGGAAGGAGTCGACATGATACACCTGGACGTGATGGACGGCCGGTTCGTCCCGAATACCACGTTTTTCGCCGACACGATCAAAAAGTTAAGGCCCACCACCAGCCTGCCGTTTGACGCTCACCTGATGATCGAAAAGCCGCTTGAGCAGATACAGGAATACATTGACGCAAGGTGCGACGTCATCACCGTGCACGCCGAAGCCTGCACGGAAAACGAGTTCCGCGAAATCCAGGAGCGGCTGGTCGACGCCGGCATTAGCCCGGGCATCGCCATCAACCCCGGGACGGCCGTGCCAAAGTGGCTCTACGGCTGCCTGCACGATCTGGACGTAATCATCGTCATGTCGGTCAACCCCGGCTTTGCCGGCCAGAAGTTCATGCCCGAAGTGCTGCCAAAGATGGTGGCCGTCAGCAAGGAGCTCAGGGAGCACGGCTTTACGGGCTATGTCGAGGCCGACGGCGGCATCGACGCGATAACGCTCCAGCAGGCGTACGACGCCGGCGCGCGGATTTTCGTGGCAGGGGCTGCCGTGTACGGCGGGGGGGACATCCACGGCTCTGTCATACAATTGAGGCACAAGGCGGCAGTCGCGCTCGAGAAGAGGCTCCTCAACCACGCGACGCAACTCAACATCAGGCCCGACTGGATGAAAGCCCGTAAACATATATTGATTCCATACGCAAATGAGCTTGGGATAGAGGAAGAGCTCCATGCTATTAAGTAGCGAGAAAAAAACCGCTGACATGAGAG
>DASTTF010000140.1:0-10271 GCA_035760305.1 Nitrososphaera sp. | reverse complement strand
TGTCCCCCACTTCCTTCATCGCAGGCAAGAGCACTTCATTGAGCGTTTCCACCGCCGCGTCGTGCGCGGCCTCCTTTGTCGGCGCCTTGAGGGCGAGCCTGCCGCCGCGTTTTTCGACCTTGCCGCCGCCCTTTACCCTGTCGGCTATTGCCTGCACCACGTCGTCCTCTATGCCGTCCTTCAGCCGGTTGACTATCCTGAAATAGGAGCGCCTGTCGGCGGGCCAGCCCGGATCGACCTCCACCCTTTTCGTCGGCCCAGCAGCCGCCGTCCTAGCGCCTTCAAAGTGCGCGATCAGTTCCGCGAGCGCGTTTGTATGCCTGTTAAAGATCAAGTCTTCGGCCAGCTTTTTCTGCTGCGCGTCGATCTCTGGATACGCGATGATGTCGCGCGCGTTGATTATGACGGTGTCAAGCCCGGCCTTTAGCGCGTGGTAAAGGAAAACAGAGTTGACCACCTTCCTTGCGCTCGCCGACAGGCCGAAACTCACGTTGCTCAGCCCGAGCGTGGTGAACGACTCGGGGAACTTTTCCTTGACCAGCCTGATGCCCTCTAGCGTGTTCTTTGCCGAGTCGGCAAACTCGGCCTCCCCAGTAGCAAGCGTGAACGTGAGCACGTCGTAGATGAACTGCCACCCATGCAGCCCGTACTGCTTGCCTGTGTCGTAGAGCAGCTGCGCCGTTTCCACCTTTTCTTCCGGCGTCTTGGCCATCCCTTTTGGGCCGATGCACATCGCTATCGCTGGCAACCCGTACCTTGCCATCAGGGGCGCTAGCGCGTGGAAGCGCGAGCCGTCCCCTTCGAGGTTTATCGAGTTGACTATAGGCCTGCCGGGTATCTGCTTTACCGCGGCTTCAACCACCTTTGGGTCGGTCGAGTCGATGACCAGCGGCGCGTCTATCTCCAGGCTCAGGCGCTTTGCCAGCTTTGTCATGAACTCTAGCTCGTCCGACCGCTCTGTGGTCGCGACGCACACGTCAAGGCAGTGCGCCCCGTCCTCCACCTGCGCCCTTGCAAGGTCGACCAGCCCGTCAAAGTCGTCGGCAAGTACCAGCTCTTTCGCCCTTTTAGACCCCTGGGTGTTGAGGCGCTCGCCTATTATCAGGGGCGCGGGCACTTGCTTCAGGTCCACTGCCTTCAAAGCCGAACTTACCCTAGGCGTCAAGTTGATGTTTATTTAATAAGCCAGTATATTTGCTATACAGAAAGTCAAAAAAAGTAAACAGTATACCGAAAATTCTACCTTACCTGTTTTATAATAAAAACGCAAGGAAAAAGCATGGCTACGATTCAACAGTTCAACTTCAAGAACGGCTCCGCCGGCCTCATAGAGACGGTGTACGCTGCCATAAGGAGCAAGAGCGGCAGGGTCACGAGCAAGGACCTTGACCACCTGATCGGCAACAAGCAGGACGTAAGGTTTGCAATCACGCGCCTTACGGTGCAGGGCCGGATCAAGAGGGTAAGGGGCTTTGGCAAGGTAGGGATAGAATATTTCTACAAGGACATTGCTTCAGACCCGCGCAAAAAGGCCGCCGAGCCCGCTGTCTGGTACTAGCGGTCGAGGGCTTTTCTGAGCTCTGCAATGTGCTGCGGGTTTGTTCCGCAGCATCCCCCGATCATCCTTACGTGGTCGTACTTGCTGACAAATTCTGCCAGCGCACCCGCGATGTCTTTTGGGGCCATCTTGTAGACTGCGCGGCCGCCTTCGTTGTGCGGCATGCCGGCGTTTGGCATCACCAGTATCGGGAGGCCCTGCTCGCCCAGCCACCTGACGCTCGGCGCCATCTCGGCCGGCCCGGTCGAGCAGTTGAGCCCGAACGCGTCGATCTTCATGTCGCTCACGGTGGTGTACGCGGCCTGTACGCTCGTGCCCAGCAGCATCTTGCCATATTGATCTAATGTGACGTTTGCGATTACCGGCACCTTTTTGCCCGCCTTTTCCATCGCCAGGTGGCAGGCCTCGATTGCCAGCTTTACCTCCAGTATGTCTTGGCTGGTCTCTATCAAGAGCGCGTCGGCCCCCCCGAGGATGAGTCCTTCCGCCTGCAGCGCGAACGCTTCCCTTATTTCGTCGAGCGGCTTTTGCCCGAGGTCCGGGTCGTTAGAGCTCGGCAGGTATCCCGACGGCCCCATCGAGCCTACGACATAGCGCGGCCTGTCCTTGAACTCGTTGCACACTTGTCTCGCAAGCTGCGCCGCCTTTTTGTTGAACTCTACTGTCTGGCCGCCGTAGCCGTATTCGTCGAGCTTTAGCTTGTTTGAGCCAAATGTGTTGGTCTCAAGGCAGTCGGCACCGGCCTTCAGGTAGCTCCGGTGGATCTCTTTTATCCACTCTGGCCTCGAGAGGATGAGGCCGTCGTTGAACCCGTCCTTGCCGTCGGGAAAATCCCCCGGCTTGGGGTCTAGGCGCTGTATCTCGGTCCCCATCGCGCCGTCGAAAAGCAGGACCCGCTTTTTGGCGGCCTCACGAAACGACTCTGGCAACAGACGTAAATTCCCACAAATCGAGTTTAAAAGCTTTGTAATGTTTGACAACATCCTTTGACGCACAGTGTCTAAACTGGAAATTGAGAGCTATGAGGCGGCATGATGACAGCTGTTGTACAGCAAAATACATCACCGGATTCTCAAGTTACAAAGCAGCAGGTTCCGCCTTACGTGCTCCTCATCGGCAAAAAGCGCACGCTGGACTATGTCGCGCCGGCGCTTTACAGGATAAACGACACCGGCGAGCTCGTGATCAGGGCGACTGGCAGCCTCAGCATAGTGACTGCAGTGGACGTCGCAGAGATTGTAAAGCGCGACCTGGCCACAGTCGCGACCCAGTCCATAACGGTGGGCACAGACGAGCTCAGGATCGCGACCGGTGAGCTCAAGCGCATGTCGTGTATCGAGATCCACCTGATCAAGGTCAGCCCGCTAGCAGTGGCGCCCCCCGTAGTCGACTTCCACGTCGCCGTAGAAGAGCCGGTGGCATCTCTAATCGAAATCCCGATTGAAGAGGCAACATTGCCAGTTGAGATTGACGTGCCGGTGATTGTTGTAGAAAAGGCGAAAAAACCAAGGGCGAAAAGAAAATCGCCAGCTACAAAGAAAAAGTCAGGCAAGAAAAAGAAAAAGGCAGTATCGGCCTAGGCCGCAGCCATTTTTTACGGCGTGACGCGCGACATTGTGCGCGGGAACAGCACCGTGTCCTTGATGTCGTCCGCGTTTGTTATCCACCGCATCAGGCGTTCGATGCCGAGCCCAAATCCGCCGTGCGGCACCGACCCATATTTCCGCAGGTCAAGGTACCAGTCGTAGGCGGCGGGGTTGAGCCCCTCTTTTCTGATCCGCTCGGTTATCGAGACAATGTCGTCTTCCCTCAGGCCGCCGCTCGTTATCTCGCCAAAGCCCGCCGGCGCAAGCATGTCCGCGGCGAGCCCCACGCCCTTGTTGTCCGGGTCTTCCTTGACGTAAAACGGCTTTACTGCGATCGGGTAGCCAATGACAAATATCGGCTTGGCCGCGTCCTTTGTCAGCTCGCGCTCCGAGTCGATGTTCAGGTCGTCGCCTATTCTGATTTCGCGCCTGCCGCCATCTTGCTCGGTGATCATGAACCCTTTCGACTTTAATGTTTCAATTGCCCTGTCGTATGACAGCCTTTCAAAGGGCGGCTCTACATTTTTCAAATCTGTCACATCCCTTTTCAGGTACGCCAGCTCTTCGGCCCTCTGCCTGATCGTGTTCTGGATCACGTGCGACACCAGCTGTTCCTGCACCTCCAGTATGTCTTCCAGCGTAACCCAGGGCGCCTCAGCTTCCAAGTGCGAAAACTCTGCGAGGTGCCTGACCGTGCGCGACTTTTCCGCCCGAAACGAAGGCGTGAGGCTCCACACCGGCCCGAGCGAAAATATCATGGCTTCAAGGTACAGCTGCGCGCTCTGCGACAGGTACGCCTCTTCGTCGAAATATTTCAGCTTGAACAAAGTCGATCCCCCTTCGACCGCCCCCTTTACGATCGTGGGCGCGGTCACCTCCATCCAGCCGTTGTCCACGAACCACCGCCGGCCAAGGTCTAGCACCGTCGCCCTTATCTTTGCCATCGCGACCATCCTGCGCGTGCGCAGCGCCAGGTGCCGCTTGTCGAGCAGCAGCTCGTCACTCTGGTACTCGCCTATCGGGTAGTCGGCCCCGGCGACGCTATATATCCTGACCTCCCTGCCCTTTATCTCGTAGCCTCCCTCCGGCGCCCTGGCGTCCTGGCTGACGACTCCGGTGACCTCGATCGACGACTCGATCGTCAGGCCGGCGACCCTGTCGGCCGGAAATATGCATTGTATCACGCCGCCCCGGTCATCGCGCACGAGCACGAACGCGTTCTCTTTTTGTCTGCGCAGCCGGTAAACCCAGCCCCTGATCGTCACTTCCTTGCCGACAAGATCCGGGGACTTTGCCTGGGCAATACGGAAGGGCATTTTCAGAATCTAGGTTTGCTGGCGGATTCTTAAGTGTTAGGCCGCTGCCGCGTCTGACGCCGGGGCGGACACGGCCTTGCCAAAGTACGCCTTGACGTGCGGCCGATAGAGGTAGTACAGTATCACGCCGTTGATAATGATGCTGACAATGCTGCCAAAGTTGCCAGTCACTATCGACACTACCGACATGACTATGCCGATTATCGACAGCACCACCGCGGCTGTCCACGCCCATCCCCTCCCCTTGAAGAGGCCGTACGCTATTACCAGCGACGCGATGCCAAGGGCAACAAAGAATGCGCCAGAGGCTGCGGCCACCCCGCCCAGCATCGCCGAAGATATGCCGCGTGCAAGGTCCTGGGACTGGGCAGCCATCGGGAGAAGCGGCGCGAGGGCTATTGCGCTGATGCCACCAACGAGCATTATGGCGCCGCCAATGACCATCAGGACTGCGATAATCGTGACCCCGGTTGGCCGGCCCATGCCGTACCAGCGCCAATTTGGTATTTAACGGGTGTCAAAGATGATCACATAGAACGGTACCCGAGGATCGCGGGCTATTCAATAAGCCACGGTGGCGCTCCGCTTCAGCGGCCTCGTCCTCAGCCGCGTCCGGCAGCACGGGCATTCCCTCCCGCCCCACTTCATAAAGACGCTGCAGTAGCAGCACCACTTGTCGCCAAACGCATAGCGCAGCCTTGACTCTTCAAGCGTGCTTGACCTGTGGCGGGCGCAGACGCCGTTGCAGTATGCCATGACACCACCCCGGAAAAGGTCAGGCCGGGACCTGCCTTGCCCTCCTGCCCATCAAAAAGAACGCGCCCGCGATGCCGCCAAAGACCGCGCCGAGGATGCCGATCACGCCAAGCGTTTCAATGCCCTGAAAGTATGGAGTTCCAGAGCCTTCCGGGCTGTTCCCGTATGTCGTCTCCCGCGTATATGAGAGCCTTTCCTTGGCCAGGATGGTAGAGTCGTTGCACTGGTTCCTGTCTATTCCAAGCTCGTCGCACTTTAGCAGCTGCTCCTGCGAAGCCGTCCCGGGGCCGCTGCCGTACTGCGCAAACGACTGCTGCGCCGGCGCCACGGCCAGGAGGCCGGCTGCGATTGCCATTATGAATAGTTGTTTCATGCGCGCATTACCGCGGCCGGTGCTGATAATCCTGCTTTTCGAACCCTTTGCTCCAACCCTGTTCTGGCAGTAGAACATCAGATCGCGTCCTTTTTCTTGCTCTTTTTTAGCCGCATTGCGGCAACTGCCGACGCCGACGCGACTCCTGCCGCGAGGATCAGGGCTGCCTGCGGGAACTCTTGGACTGGGTCCCCGGCCACGACGACCTGCCCTACCATCCTCGGGTGCAGCTGGCAGAAATAGTCAAACGTTCCGGCAGTGGCAAACTTGTGCTCCCATTTTTTCCCTGCCGCTATCAGCGATGAAATGCCCGAATCAAAGAGCACGCCCTTATCCTCATCGCCGTAGTTGCCGCTTGTGACCGTGTGTAAGATCTTGTCCGTGTTTGTCCACGCCACAGCGGCGTTTGGCCTTATTTTCAGAGTATCCGCCGCGAATGTCGAACTCGTCATGTTTACGCGACACACAGCCTCGTTGCATTCTTCCGCGATGCCGCTCCTCCCGCCACCGCCGCCCGCAGATGCTTCCGTCAGATATGACGACCCAAGCGCCACCACTATGGCCACCGGCGCAAGGGCCATCAAAATTGCCCGCAGCTGTTTGCTGCCGTTTTTTCCAACCATGCACCTTTGTGTCTGTCTTGCTCTGATAACCCTGCGTTCCGAACTGCTAGTTCCAGTCCTGTTCTGGCGCCAGAACGCTGCTGTTGCACCTGTACCTGACCAGCAGGTAGATGATAAAGCCTGCCACAAGCGCCCCTCCAAACAGCAGTGCTGTCACGTGCGCGGGCGAGAAGCCGAGCAGCGGGACGTCGCCGGTGTGACGCGGCATTGCCAAGTCGTCAAAGTCATCCACTACCACCGGGCTTCCGGGGCTGGGATGGAGCGACGGGTCGTTTGGGTCGGCAGGCGGCGGGGCCGGCGCTACCAGGCCGCTTGGCTCGACGTAGTAGAACAGGAAAAAGGCGGCAGCAACGAAAACCGTGAGCGCGGCGAGCCCCGGCATGAGAGAGACCCAGAAATAGTCCTTCTCGCCCGGCTTTTTCGCCGCCTTTTCAAGCAGGCTGTACTTCCACAGCTTCCACGCTTCAAACCAGAAGATCGCCGCGGCCCCGGCCGGCACTGCGACGCCGTAAATGCTCAGAGAATTGAAATTGAAAATAACATAGAACGCAGCGATTGCCGTAAAGATGCTGGCATAGAACGCAAGGCGCGGCACAGTGAAACGCCCAAAGTTGACGTACGACGCCATGGCCTTGACCTTGACTTTCCGTGTGACAAAGACCCTGCCGTAGCTGTCCCGCCCGGCAAGCCCCATCTCCACCAGCTTTTCAGCCTGATATTCGGCCACGCTCGGGGACGACAGCCCGAGCTCGCGCTGGACCTCCCTTATGCCGGACGGCTCTTTCTTCTTTTGAAGGTAAAGGTAGACCTGCAGCGTCCTGCCCGAAAGCCTCCGCTCAAGTTCGCTGTTCGAGTTGTCGCCCATCGTTAACAATGATCTACGCACCAAGGAGAATTTAAGGTGCTCCCCGGCCGCCATTGCTGCATGACTGTTCTGGGGCTAGAACATGCAAATTTTACACGATTCCGCTGATGATTTGGTTTATTATCAGCCTCCCCGATATTACTGCAAATGAAGAAACCGGGCTGGGAGTGCCTTGAAAGCAAGCAAGTGTTCAGGGCGACGGACGGCAAGACCGTCTTTATCGACCTGTACCAGGACAGGGTCAGGACGCCAAAGGGCAGGGTGCTGACCTATACCAGGTATCAGGCCTCAGACGTGGTCATAGTCGTGCCCTTTCTCGGCCGCGGGAGGCTTCTCATGATAAGGCAGTACCGCTACCCGATCGGCAAGGTGCTGCTAGAGTTCCCGGCCGGCCACGTGGACAGCGGCGAAGACCCGCTTGACACCGCCAAGAGGGAGCTTGAGGAAGAGACAGGCTATGCTGCGAAAAAGGTCGAATACGTCTACAGCTACCACCCGTCCGTGAGCCGGACGAAACAGTCCGTGCACGTTTTCAGGGCTACAGGTCTGGCAAGGAAGACCGCGACAAGGCACGACAGCGGCGAGCAGATCACCATGGCGACAGTCACGGCGAAAAAACTGCGCGAGCTGGTAGAAAAAGGAAAGGTGGAAAACGCGGGAACCCTGATCGCGTACCTGCTCTGCTGCACGATGAAGATAAATCCGGGGAAGCGGCGATAAGCGGCATGGCAGAAAAGATGCAGGCGATGGTCCTGAGCAAGCTCGCCCCGATAGAAACCCGGCCGCTAAAGATGATGTCGATTGACAGGCCGGTGATAAAGGGCAAGAACGGACTCTTGCTTGAAATAGAGGCGTGCGGCGTCTGCCGGTCAAACCTGCACCTTATCGAAGGCGACTGGAAAAAGTACGGCTCGCCTTCGAGCCTCCCCGTGGTGCCCGGCCACGAAGTCGTGGGCGTCGTCAGGCAGGTCGGCAGCGGCGTGAAAAAGATCAGGGTGGGCGACAGGGTCGGAATCCAACCGCTTTTCAGCTCGTGCCTGCAGTGCGAATACTGCGCGGCCGGCCGCGAGAACCTCTGCGAGAGCGCCGAGATAACCGGCGAGTCGGTGCAGGGCGGCTATGCCGAATACATTTCTGCAGTCGAAGAATTTGTGACGCCAATCCCGGACAACATTGATTCAGAGCACGCCGCGCCGCTCTTTTGCCCCGGCATAACCGCGTACAAGGCAGTCAGAGCAAGCGAGCCGGCGGCAGGCAGGACAGTCGGCATTTTTGGAATAGGCGGTGTGGGGCACCTGGCGATACAGCTTGCCAAGATGCAGGGCTCAAGGGTGGTGGCAATGTCAAGGGCGAAAAGGCACCTTGACCTGTCGAAAAAGCTGGGCGCCGACAGCGCGATCCTCTACCAGGACTCGCAGGAGCAGTTCCTAAAGAACCTGAAAAAGGAGGAGGGGCTTCTTGACAGCGCGATCGTCTTTGCGCCGTCTGACAAGGTTATAGACACTGCGATCAGGTCCGTCAAAAAGGGAGGCGTCGTCGTTCTGGGTGTGCTTGGCAATGTTGCTAATTTCCCGACGTTTGAAGAAAAGACAGTCAAGGGGAGCGTCATCGGCACGAGGAAGGACATGACAGAGCTGGTAAAGCTGGCAGGCAGCTCCGGCCTGAAGGTGGTCGTTGAGACGCGCAGGCTGGCAGAGGCAAATGATGTGCTGGCAAGGCTCAAAAAATCGCAGGTAGAGGCCCGCGCGGTGCTTGTACCTTGATGGCGTTTGGGTAAAACGATAAATCTACTCTGATGCCAGATCATGTCAATGCATAGGCACACGCAGATCCTTTTGCTCATCATAATCACAATTGCCAGTTTTTCATTTACTTACGATAATGCCAATTTTGCCTTTGCATGCAGCTGCGGCCAAACATCAATGCAAGAAAGATTTGAGCGGAGTGAAGCCGTGTTTTCGGGCAGAGCAATCGAAACTGAAATCATCCAGCCTAATATGTTTACTATGAAAACAACTTTTCAAGTTGACAGGGCATGGAGGGGCTTGTCTGAAAATACTGTAACAGTGAGGACGTCAACGCAGGGTTCAGCCTGTGGTTATTTTTTTGAGGAAGGTAAATCGTACTTGGTGTATGCGTTTGGCGACGAGCATCCCCTAAGCACAAGCAGCTGCGGCGGTGCAATGCCAATTGAAACAGCTGCAGGGCATCTTGTTTTTTTGGGACAGGGATATATTCCGTCTGGCGGACCGGGCGACCTTGTCATAGTAGACAATAGCATCGGCCCTCTTCCGGCGATATTTGGCATTGGGGCAGCGGTGGCTGCGGTCATTACCTTCCTGACGCTCAGGCGCGGCAGGCAGCAATAGAAAGAGGAGGAATGTTGTTGAAAAAGTGCAGTTCACACACAAGGAATAATAGTTCATCAACGGAATGCCGGCTATGGAAGCAAGCAGGGTATCCGAGGTGGTCGACAGCCTGCACGACCTCATAGAGCGCAGGCAGGTCGGGGCCGACGTCGCCATAGTCAGCCTCGTCTCAACCGCAGGCGAGGTCGCGCTGAGCTTGATAGTGGCGAAGCCGGAGCTCAAGGAGGCGTACCTCAAAGTGTTCAACAGCGCGGTCGAGCAGGTGAGGAAGCAGCTGAGGCAGGAGCTCAAGGCGAGAAAGGTCTAGTCTGTAGGCTTCTACCTCATACAGAACGTTATATTCGGCGCCAGCCGACTTTGCCTATGCTTAGTCTCGGCAGCATAAGTCTCGGGGGCCTCGGCCTGGGCAGAAAGACCATCGCGACGATAATGGCCATAGTGTTCGGCGCGGGGCACATCTACCTTGGAGAGACCAGACGCGGCATCGCCATACTGGTTATCGGCATCGGCCTTGCCCTGATCGCGTACCCCGGCTCCCAGAATATCGCGGCGATAAATATACAGGCGATCACCACTGCCGCCATCGTCAATGTCGGCCTGATCGGAGTCGGCCTTGGAACGATTGGGTTCTGGGCATGGCAGGTCCTTGACGCAAGAAAGATAGCGGCAAAGCAGCAGGCAATCGAAGTATAGGTAGCTGCTGAAAAAAGAAAGCTAAGTTTGTCGTATAGCCCTTATATTTTCAGCATTCGCGCCATGGACGATGAATACTAGAATTGCAGCAGCAATTGCGGCTTCACTCGCGCTTTTTGGCGGAATATTTGC
>DASTTF010000139.1:0-3812 GCA_035760305.1 Nitrososphaera sp. | reverse complement strand
CCAGCCCCACCACCTGGACATTTTGAAGAAAGAACTGTCTGAAGCCGGCATAAAGGCAGACCAAAAGCCGCCGGACGTGGTGATCGAGAAGACGTCGACTGGCGGCGTGTCTGTCAGTGCGCAGGTCCCGATCAAGATCTCCGAGCGCCTGATAAAAGAAATTGCGAGGCTCTACGGCATACACAACGGGCGAATCATCATCAGGGAGCCCAACCTCACAGACGAGCAACTAATTGACGTCCTTAACGGCAACCGCGTCTACCTGCCGTCGCTTGCCGTGCTGAACAAGATAGACCTGGTAAACAAGGGCTTTATCCAGGAAGTGCAGGCAAAAATAGGAAATAACTTTATCCCGATATCTGCAGACGCAAACATCAACATAGACGCCTTGAAGGAAGCGCTGTACCAGAGGCTGGACTTTATCAGAATCTACATGAGGCCAAAGGGCGGCGAGACCGACTACAAGGAGCCGATGATAATGAAGAGCGGCGCGACGGTGCAGGACGTGTGCAACAAGATACACCGCAACATGGCCAAGAACTTCCGCTACGGGCTGGCGTGGGGCAGGAGCGCGAAATTCGCCGGGCAAAAAGTGGGCCTGGACCACCGGCTCGAAGACGAAGACGTTCTGACCATAGTCAAGGTCGCCGGCGCTATCTGAAAGGCTGCGCCTTCACGTCGTCGTGCCCTGACATTTCCCTGTGATCCTCTACGTCGGACCTGAACAGGAAAACCGACTTGCACATCGTGCAGTAGTATATCCTGTCCAGCTTCTCTACCGCCAGTTTTGGATTCAAGACTGACACACGCAAAAAACCCACCAGCAATTGCGACTATAAATGATCTGCATGTAGTTTCTGCAAAGCGGTGACACTATTGCGCGACTATTTTTCCGCGCATTTCAGGATGGAGTTCGCAATAGTACTCATAAGTGCCCGGTTCCCGCGTGACAATGGCGGTGGGAAAATCGCGCCCTGCCGGCAGGTAAGCGGTGTTGATCGGGGTGATCCCGCCATTTGCTGCCTCGTCGACCCGCAGGTTGTGCGCTATGATGTCGTCGTTGCGCACCACCAGCTTTGTCGGGACGCCTACGGTCACGTTGACGTCCGGGTTGGTGTCGTTGAACGTGCTTCGCTTCGTTATCAGGAGAACATCCTCTACTGGTAACTCCTCATCGGGTTCCTGGTCTAGCAGGTTACCGACTCCCCACAACGCGCCCACCATCACAAAAGAAACGGCGACTATGGCGATGATGTTGTTGCGCATACACCGATGAGCTGCAGGATCGCCTAAAAATTCCTTTGGATGACCAACCGTTAAAAACAATGTCGGCATTTTGGTACCACGACATCAGAACAACTTGCAGCCAGGCGCTACCGCCAGTACAGGTGGAAAAAGCGCAAGGAGTCGCTGAGACGGCGCATATTGGATTTTCTCCTGCGCATGCTGAAAGCGCTTGTCAGGGCGCTGCAGGGCGCGAGAATAATCAAAAAGCGGACTGTCGAAAAGGTAAATGTTGAATAAAAAGAGAGTACTGCGAACGTTCGTCAGAACGCAGCAAGTTAACTTGTTGGTGTGTCTTGCGCAGCAGACGCCGAATCGGTGACGACCTCGGCCGATGCGAACCTTGGTCCGACCTGACTGACGCGGATCTTTGCGTTCTGACCTACCTTGCCGTCTTTTACAAAGATAACAAATCCTTGTATCCTTGCAATACCGTCGCCTTTGCGGCTGATTTCCGTGATTTGAACGTCGTATTCCTTACCAGCTTCGACTGGTTTTGGACCGAAGTTGTCGTTTCTTCTTTCGTAACTCATACGTAAGATTGAGCGCTCACAATCCCTATATAAATCAAGAAGCAGGCCTACGATCCTATCCTCATGCCGTCGTCGCATATCGACCGGAGGCACTCGATCGCGGAAAGAACCGCGAGAAAGCTCGTCTTTGGATTGCCCGGGCTTGGCACGTTGTCGACCATTATTCTTATTTCGCCGAAACTGCCTGCTGCCACAATTTCGTGCCGGTTCGTGGCTGCCTGGGGGTCGGCCACTATCCTGACCTTTGTCCTGTCGACGCCGATGCCCGCGAGGCTCAGCACCGCAGCCACGTTGACGTTTGCGGGGAACGCCCTGACTGCTTCTGCCGCAGCTCCTTCGTAAACGACGGTACTCTTGGCAATGTCGTCAAGCCTGATCCTGCTCGTTTCAAAAAACGGCGCGCCTGCAAGCGCCCTTGGGTTCTTGGTGGTCGTGAGCGTGACAGAGTCGAGGAGGTGCCTGACGCTCCTTATCGCGTCAATGCCCGCTATCGCGCCGGTAGGCACGTAAATCCTGCAGCCCTTTTTCGCGGCCGCCTGCAGGAGCTCTGCCAGAAAGGCGCCGTCTGCAAGGGCGCCGACGCTCATGACCATCATGTCCTTGCCCGCCTCGAGTATCGACTTGCCAAACGACCTTACGGCGTCCTGCGAGGCCGCCTCGACCACAATGTCGGCGCCGGAGGCGAGGAACCTGCCAAAATCAGAATAGGCCTCCGGGCTGCTGTGCAGCTTTGACTTCAGGCTCTGCAGGCTGCCTTCGGTAGCGTCAAACAATGCAACAAGCGAAGCGTTGGCTATCTTGTCCGAGTCCACGGACATGGCCAGCTGGCTCCCGATGGTGCCGCAGCCTACGAGCCCAACCCTTTTCTTTGGCATCTAGTATAAAAGAGAAAGTTAGAAGGATTTTTACCTTCTGCCGCCGCGGCGCTCTGGCTTTTTCTGGCCCGGGAGCCTCTTCTTTTCAAACCGCTTGACAAAATTGTCCTTGTTTCGCAGCCTTGCAACTGGGCTTGAGCGTGGCTTGCCCTGGATTTTCGGGGTCTGGCCTCTTACCTTGCCGGCCTTTGTGAGTGATCCGTGTGTTGGCATTAATCTTCCGCTATTGAATTGCCGTTTGAATATTTATATTTGTATGCATGCGCCGATGGTGGCAAGTATTGCCTGCGATATTGACTTTCAGGGCAGCGTTGTCCTAGATTATACTACTTTAAATGCAGACTCTCTGTAACATTAGATGTTTATCAACAGCCATGACGATGCTAGATCTTGACTACAAGCGCCGGGTCCTTGCGCTGAAGAAGCAAAAGAACGCGGTGGTTCTGGCGCACAACTACCAGCTGCCGGAAGTGCAGGACGTGGCCGACCTAATCGGCGATTCGCTCGCTCTGTCAAAGAGCGCGGCCACGACAGACGCGGACGTCATAGTATTTTGCGGAGTCCACTTTATGGCCGAGACAGCCTCGATTCTCTGCCCCGGTAAAAAGGTCCTGATACCGGACCTTGAGGCCGGATGCTCGCTGGCTTCGACCATCAACGCCCACGAGCTGCAGGCGTGGAAGGCAGAGCACCCAAACGCGGCGGTGGTGAGCTATGTCAACACTACCGCAGAAGTCAAGGCGCTGTCTGACTATTGCTGCACGTCTTCAAACGCGGTCAAGGTGGTAAACAGCATACCAAAGGACATGGAAGTGCTGTTCCTGCCAGACCTGTTCCTGGGCTCGTACGTCGCAGAAGTGACAAAGAGGAAGAACATGTACATCTGGCCGGGCGAGTGCCACGTGCACGCCGGCATAAAGGCAGAGGACATCAACAAGATGCTTGCAACGTTCAAAAACGCCGACTTTCTCGTCCACCCGGAATGCAGCTGCACCTCGTCGACTATGTACCACATGTCAAAGGGGGACCTGGCAAAGACGGGCCACATACTGTCCACGGAGGGCATGATGAAGCACGCCAGGGCGTCTGACGCGAAACAATTCGTAGTCGCCACTGAAAC
>DASTTF010000138.1:0-19546 GCA_035760305.1 Nitrososphaera sp. | reverse complement strand
GTGGGACCCGGCGGCGCAGCAGTGGAAGGACGCCGGCCCGGACGCCCGGGCCACGAGCAAGGTGACCTTCAACCTGCTCTATTCAAACTGGCACCACGGCGCCCCGATGGGCATGGCCGACCTGCTGTACACGCAATATTTCATTTTCGAATGGGGGACGGACCTTGGCGAAAGCGACCTGACAAAGGACCCGGAGTTCACGTCGCAGCAGCAGCTGGCGATCCCGCTCATAAAAGGGGTCAAGTTCACCGCGCCGGACGCGATTGAATCCTACGTCGACCAGTGGCACTACGACGAAAAAGAGATCGCCGACTCGGCAGCCTACTGGTCAACCGAGCCGTGGGAGATAACCGCTGCTACGGAGAGGCTCGTCACCGGCGGCAAGGCCGCGTATTCCCGGAGCGAGGCGACGGCAAAGAACGTGCCGCAGCTCGACCTCATAATTCCGCCGCATGCCCAGATGGTAAAGGAAGAGCTGGAAAAGATGAAGAGCGAAAACTTTGTCCCGGCTGCGCTGCAGGGGATCGTCAGCCTTGAAGACGCGCTAGGGCGCTACGACGCGAGCATCCAGTGGATCGAAGATCACGATCACGCGATAATCAGCAACGGCGCGTTCTACCTTGACAGCTACAACATCGCCGGCAGGACCATCACGGTCAAGGCGTTCAGGGACAGCACGTACCCGTTTGAAGTGGGCCACTTTTCCGAATACGAGACGCCCCGGCTTGCAGACATTAGCAGGGTAAACACGATGCCGATAACCATCGGGAGCCCTGCTACACTGACAGTCAGCGTGCAGGTTGACGGCCAGCCAAGCAGCGACGCCACGGTCGACTATTTTATCTTGGACAAGGACGGCAACTTGGCCGCCAGGGGGCAGGGAGCGCCCGCAGCCGGGAGCGCCGGCGAGTTTCGGATCGAGCTCTCTGAAGGCGAAACGTCGAAACTTTCGGCCGGCCCCAACCAGCTGAGGATATTTGCAAACAGCGACTACGCGTTCCGCCCGGACATTTCAGAGAACACCATTCTGGCGACTTCAACCAGCGGCGCCCCGGTGACGCCTGACGCGCCAAGCACGGAGGAGGAACAGACAGAGCAGCAGCCGTCCGGATGCCTGATCGCAACCGCAGCCTTTGGGTCGGAGCTGACGCCGCAGGTGCAGTACCTGCGCGGTTTCAGGGAACACTACATACTGTCTACGGTATCAGGCTCGGCATTCATGAATTCCTTTAATTCAGTGTACTATTCGTTCAGCCCGCAGGTTGCCGACTATGAGAGGGAGCAGCCGTGGCTTCAGGCCGCCGTCAAGACAGGGCTCTACCCACTCTTTGGAATACTCAACGTTGCAGAGCAGACGCACTTTGCCGCCAGCGGCGGGGAGGCTGGGGCGATGGCGTCTGGAGCTATGGCGAGCATGCTGATAGGCGCGATCTACCTGTGGCCGGCGGCCATGTCGACGAGGCTGCAGAGCAGGTTTGGCAAAATCGCCAAGGCGTCGCTTCTGGCAGCGTTGGCGGCCGCGGCGCTAACAGCCGTTGGAATTGCGGCAGGCAGCGCAGAGCTGCTTTCAATAGCCACGCCGCTCTTTGTGCTGTCGATAGCAGCCGCCTCGGCGATGGCAACAGGTAGGCTAGCAAAGAAAGCCTACGGCGCAATCAGAGCAGCGGCAGATATTAATAGAAAATAGTTCTATAAGGGGTGGTCGAATTTGGGTAGCTTTGGCCGCTTTCTGATAAAGCGCTCCATAAACATGGTCATTGTGCTATTTGCCACCCTTGTCCTCACAATCGCCCTCCTGGGGCCCACGATGGACAAGATACTGGTCGACGCGATAAGGTTCTACGCCGTCGAAGAGGTGAACCACCAGGAGCTGAAATTCCCGACCGCGGAGGAGCGCCAGCGCTTCATCGACGAGCGCGTCAACCTCCAGATAAGGACGCTCGGCCTTGACCAGCCCTGGTACCACCCGAGCCGCTTTACCAACACGGTTCTGAAGGTGATGGTGCTGGATCTCGGCAAGTCAAACTATTTGACGAGCGACACCGGCTCTTCAAACGTCCGGGACATCATCCTGGAGAAGATGCCCAAGACGATACTGCTCTTTACCACTTCGACCCTGATAGTCACGGTGATCGGCCTCTACCTCGGGGCATATGTGGCCAACAGGGCCGGCTCGGTGTGGGACAGGCTCAACTCCACCTTTGCGGTTTTCAGCGGGAGCTTTCCCACGTGGTGGGTCGGCATGCTCATGATCTTTGCGTTCGCCTTTACCTACCACATATTCCCGGCGCGCTCTACGCCCCTGACGGACCCGTCAGATCCGGCGTACGCGCTAGACCTGCTGTACCACATGCTTTTGCCGCTCATTACAATAGTGATCGTGGGCTTTGGCTCGTGGGCCTACATTGTCCGGTATTTCGTAGTCGGCATCCTAGGCGAGGACTATATCGCTGCAAAGAGGGCCGCGGGGATACCCGAGAACCGGATCATCTATTCCCACGCCCTGAAGAACGCCGCGCCGCCGATCGTCACTGTGGTCGCGCTGAGCCTCGCTGGCTCGTTTGGCGGGGCGATAACGGTGGAAGCGGTGTTTGACTGGCCGGGCATGGGCCAGCTCTACTACTCCGCGATAGGCTTCCTAGACATCCCTATCATAATCGGGCTCACGTACGTGTCCACGCTAATCTTTATCGCGACGGTCTTTGTGACTGACATCATCTACGCGTACTTTGACCCGAGGGTGAAGGTGGCATGACAGCGGTACATGCCATTTCCCGGCACGAGATAATCAAAGAGTTCCGGCGCTCAAAGAGCGGCCTCGCCGGCGCCGCCATACTGCTGGGCCTGATCCTGATGACCGTGTACTCTGCCGCCGCGGTGCCGCTAGAGTCGTTCCGGCAGTGGAACAGCCCCAACTTTTGGATAGACCTGCCCAAGTCGGCCGCGCCGGCGTGGACCAACGTCGGATTCGGCGAAAGGGTGCCCGAGCACATCCTGCTGCACGCCCCGGACGCGGCAGTATCAACTTCCATTGAAGGCGGAGTCCGCACCGTGACGCACTCGTACACCGTGAACTTCAGCTACGACGACTACCCGAGCGACTTTATGCTGCTCTATTCCGCGAGGTACGGCACCACGCAGCCGGTGCTGCAGATCGACGTGCTGCGGCCTGACGGGAGCGAGTTCCGCGTCTACTTTGCGTCGCTCCCTTCGTCGCAGCAGGGCGACAACGAGTTCTCGGGGAGGGTCTTTTCTACCGACAGGGCGGTGGAGGAGAGCCTAGGCAACCACGCCGGCGCTTTTTCGTACAGGCAGGACCCGTCAAGGCCGCATGTGATGCTGTTTTCAGACGCGGCTGAAAGCAAGGTCCTGAAGGGCACGTACGTAATCCGCGAGACATTCTACCTTTTCGACGCGAGCGACTCTGTGCAGGATTCGGGAGTCATTCTTGGAGGCAAGGTCTACGGGATCATGGGCACGGACGAGCTGCGCCGCGACCTGGCCATCGGAATTTTGTGGGGGGCGCCGGTGGCGCTTTTTATCGGCCTTACAGTGTCGGTGGCCGCGGTGATGATCGGCCTGATATACGGGGTCGTGGCCGGCTACAAGGGTAACCGCACTGACGAGGGGCTGATGCGCATAAACGACATCTTCTATTCGCTGCCGACTCTGCCGCTACTGGTCATCCTGTCGGTGACGGTCGGCCGCAGCATATTCCTGATCACCGGGTTTCTGGTGATATTTGGCTGGGTGGGCATGGCAAAGATAAGCAGGAGCCTTGCGCTCCAGATAAAGCACCTGCAGTACGTCGAAGCGGCAAAGCTGATGGGCCAGTCGGACTTCAACATAATATTCAGGCACATCATACCGCAGCTGCTCCCGCTGACTTTTGCCAGCATCGCGATCGCGGTGCCCGGCGCGATCTTGGGAGAGGCCGCGGTCAGCTTTCTGGGGCTTGGGGACCCTGCGGTCCCGACCTGGGGCCAGATACTTCACGAGGCAAACTCTGCCGGAGCCGCGTCGAGGGGCCTATGGTGGTGGATAGTGCCACCCGGCCTGATGATAGCGATAACCGGCCTTGCGTTTGTTCTGATCGGGAACGCGCTTGACGCCATCGTCAACCCGAGATCGAGAAGGATGTAACGGATGCCTCAGGACTCATAATCTTCATCAGCCAGTATGATCAGCCGGCTCTTCCTTCACCTCATCAGCATCCAGAAAACGATCAACTGTTCTATTGTATGAACTTTTAGCCCTTGACCCTGACTATCTTGATCCTTTCAAGTACCTTCCAGTACTCGACCTCGCGGCCCTGTATTTCGCTTTCCGCAAGCTTCTCCTTTATTTCGTCTTCCACTGAAGACGTTTCAAAGGTCTCGAAAGTCTCGAGGTCCATTATCTGGAGCGTGTCGCCCTGCTTTGAAATGATCTGGCCGCTGCGCTTGTCTATCAGCGGCACTTCGACCTTGGCCGACACCGGGCCGACGAACGGGTGCGGTCTGCCGTCAAAAACTCCTACCGCGGTGATCCTTGCCTTTGCCGAACCGTGTTTGCCCGGCTTGCTGTGGTCGTACGAAACGATCCTGCACGGCTCGCCATCGACTACAATGTATGAACCAATTTTGAGTGCGCCAAGATCCATCGGCTTGCTCATGAAATCAATGGCTAGAGAAAAAGATGCATATTTAACGTTTCTGATTTATTGAAAAGCGGGCGTCATGCTGCTTTACCATTGTCTGGTATCGCCTGCAAGTGTCTATTTTAGTTTTTCAAGGATGGAAAAGCTGACAAGGTTGTTGAGCGCGATGCCCCTCCTTGCCACGTCGCGCCTTGTGCGCTCGCAGTATTTCTGATCTGTCTGGTGCGTCGCTTCGCCCTCGACTTCGAGTATCACGAGGTTCTTGGAATATGGGAATGTGAACTTTGGCTGCTCGGCCGCCAGCAGCTGCATCTGTGCCAGGCTCGCCTTCTTTACCTTTTCACGCCGGGCGATCGCGTTAGCAAGGTCGCTTATCGCCGGGTCGCCGTTCGTGTATTTCGTAAAATAGAGCGAAACATAGTTTAGCTTGTCGCCGCTGCGCTCAAAGAGCGGGCTCGAAAAGCTGAACATGAACGACAGCCTGTCCATGTTGCATTTCCTGATATCGTCGAGGACGCCCGTCATGTCCCTGAAAGACGCAAGCATGTAGTGGTTGGCCTTGTTTGGAAAGTACGGGACGCTTTCGTCAGAAAACGTCGCGGTGACAAAGTAAATGTCGATTACGTTGACGCTCTTTTTCCAGCTTTCGAGCAGAGAGCCCGACTGCCTGTCGTGGGGGGTGCACACATAGCCCTGCATGTCCCCGCCGCCTGTCCCCTCCAATCCTACACAAAGGTAATGGAGCGACTATTTATCCTCTTATGTAAACGTCGATTGCAGAATTACATAGAAGGTCCCAACCACCCGAGCCTTCTAAAGTAGAATACCATAAGTAGGGCAGAAATAGAAGATATTACTAGAACAAATATCATGGTCGTGTAGGGCCCGAGCCCCTCCCAGGGCCCTGTCTGGGTCCCGCCCGGAATGTTGACGTTCATGCCGTAAAACGTTCCAATGACGGTGGCCGGGATTGACAGCGTGAATATTATCGTGAGCACCGCCAGTATCTTGTTGGTCTTTTCGTTGCTGAGCATAAAGTCGGTGTCCTTGTAGATCTCGACGGTCTCTTTTGCTTCTTCCAGCGCTTCGTACACCTTTTCGATGTGGTCCTGCACGTCCTTGAAGTACAGCGCCAGGTCTTCCTTTGAAAAGCGCTGGACCTCCTTGGACAGCTCGACCACCGTCCTCCTGAGCGGGATCACGATCCTCCTGAGCGTGGTTATCTCCCTGCGCAAAAGCGAGATCTGGCGGGGGATCGATATCCGCTCGTCAAAGACGCTGTCTTCAATGTCGTCGATGTTGCCCACCACCTTCATCAGGATGTGGAGCAGGTCGTCCACCAGCGTGTCTATTATCTTGTGTAGCAGAAATCCCGATGACTTGCCCATTGTCATCTGGCGCTGCCTCTCGTCGTTCCCACACATGTTGAACAGCTCGTCTAGCGGCTTCAAGTCGCCCTGGTGTATGGTCACAAGGTAGTCGGCGCCCATAAAGATCGCAAGCTGGCTGAAGAGGAAGCCCTTCTCCTTGTCCGGAGTGGGGAAATGCAGGATGATAAAGATGTGGTCTGCGTACCTGTCGATCTTTGGTATCTGGATCTTTGAAAGCGAGTCCTCGAGGTTGAGCTTCTGGAACGGGTATTTCTGCCCGAGGCTGTTCATGTCGGCAAAGGTCGGCTTTTGCATGTTCAGCCATACCGCTCCGTCGTTGTTTATCGTCTCAAATCGCCTTTCTGGGTCCGACATTTTTCCCCGCCTGCCTGCTTACACACAAGATGCCGTTATAAAAAAGTGTGTCAGTCAGAACCTGGCCTTTAGTTGCTCGTAGTCTATTGCCTTCGAGCTGGCCGCGGTGTGCCATTTCGCCGAGCCGGAGTTCTCAAGCCTGGACCTGTAGTACGGCATCAGCGAATAGCCTATGGCGGCCGAGATGGCACCAAGCGGGTCCATGGCGGCATTTTTCAGCGCCTGCGCGGCTGCCACGTGTGGCGGCAGGCCGATGTTGAGCGTGGACACGCGGTCCTTTACCTGGCTGTGGCCGTTGACCGCCCGCACCACCTGCGACGCCAGGTCCTGCATGCTGTTTGCGGGCTTGAAATAGACCACCGCGTCGTCGTTGTAGGCGACGCCGAGCCCCATTTCAAGGACCCTGCACTGCAGGTAAAGATCGATCGCGATCATGTCCGGTACCTGGATCTTTTTTGCAACCGCCGCGTCGATGGCAAGCGCCCTGCCCATCACGGTGTACTGAGACAGCCCCGTCAGTCTTACTGATCTCAGCCAGCTTGAAATGAAAACCGACCCCCTGCCGGCTATTCCTGCGGCCTGGACGGGCTGCGAGTTTGAAGCGCACAGCGCAGTGCCTTCAGAAACGCGCGACGCAAGCTGCTCCATGCACGAAGGATGCGGGATGGTGTCTGCGTCGTAGAGCACAATGGCGTCGCCAGAGGCCTTCTGGAAAATTTCGTTCCACGCCGCGGCCGCGCCCCTCCTTGCGCCGTGGTGGAAAAGCGTAATGGCGAGCGGCGAGCTCTTTGCAAATTCGCTCACAATGGCAGGGGTCCTGTCGGAGGAGTCGTCTGAAACAATCACTTCAGAGATCAGCCGGCACTGGCCCTCAAGCGACTGCAGAAGGTTGGCGATGTTCTGCTCCTCGTTGTAGGCCGGGATGCCTACGGTTACCCTGTGCATACTGCTTCCGGCTCTCGAATATTTTATGAATTTTGTGGTTGATTCCTGCATTGAAAACATATATTCATAGCCGCGGGCCAACAACTGGCAGCCAATGCAGCAGCTCAAGCGTGACGACGAGGAAATCTACCGAGAGGCATTTGCCGCCATAGGACTGCGCAAGAACCACCTCACATTCCCAGTGTTTGTTTCAGACCGGCCCGGCAGGATAGGCTCGATGCCCGGCATGTCAGTGACGCCGGTTGAAAAGATTGAACAACACGTCCAGTCAGTCGTTGACGGCGGCATTTCGTCAGTCATTGTCTTTGGCATACCAAAAAATAGAGATCAAAAGGGCTCATCTGCTTTTGACAGAAAAGGGGTGGTGCAGCGGGCGGCCAGGGCGATCAAGTCCGGCTTTGGCGGCTCTGTCAGTGTCGCGACTGACGTCTGCGTCTGCCAGTACAACCTGTCCGGGCACTGCGGCATCGTCGCCGGCGGCAGAGTCGATAATGACGCCACACTGCATGTTCTGGCCGAGATCGCGGCAAGCCACGCTGAGGCCGGCGCCGACGTGGTCGCGCCGTCGTCCATGATGGACGGGCAGGTCTATGCAATCAAGGGCGCGCTCTATGCAAACGGCCTGAAGGCAACGATACTGTCATACTCTGCCAAGCATGCTTCGTCGCTCTACGCCCCGTTCCGGTCGGCGGCGTTTGCAAAAACGACATCGCGCCTTGACAAGTCGCCCTACCAGGTGTCGTACGCAAACCCGCGGCAGGTGCTGATGGAAATAGAGACTGACATCAACGAGGGCGCGGACATGATCATGATAAAGCCGGCACTTGCGTACCTCGATCTGGTAAGGATGGTAAAGGACAGGTTCAGCCACCCAGTCGCGGTGCAGAACGTCAGTGGCGAGTACGCGATGATAAAGGCGGCCGCCATGCGCGGTCTCGTAGACGAAGAGGAATGGAAGGTCTCCTCAATCGCGTCGATAAAGAGGGCCGGCGCCGACAGGATAATCTCGTACTTTGCGCTTGATATTGCCAAGTACCTCTGACGCCACGATTATATAGCATTCTAGCAACAAACGGAAATGTCCCGCGGTAGCTCAGCCTGGTAGAGCTTTCGGCTGTAGATGTCGGCTTCTCAGTAGCTGACCACGTGAAGCAGCCTATCGGGCGCACAACGCAGTAACCGAAGAGTCGCAGGCTCAAACAAAATGGCGAAAAGCCGTTTTGGGGCAAATCCTGCCCGCGGGACTTTTTTGGTTTATTAGTATGGAAGTGCAGTAATTCTCTCATGCCCAAGATCGAAACGGTCAACCCTTCCACCGGGAAGGTGATTGCAGCTTATGATAACATCAGCCCCGAAGAGGTCAGCAGGAAGGTAAAGTCCGCAAGGGACGCCTTTGCGAAATGGAAAAAGCTGGACATTGCAGAACGCGCCGAATACATGCGCCGGCTGGGCCGGGTGATGAGGAAAAACCGCGAAGAGTACGCGAGGCTGGTCACCGAGGAGATGGGCAAGCCCGTCAGGCAGTCGCTGGCAGAGATTGAAAAGTGCGCGTGGGTCTGCGACTATTACGCCGAGCGCGCAGAGGTGTTTTTGCGCGACGAAATAATACCGACTGAATTCCGCAAGAGTTTCGTGTCGTTTGAGCCGCTCGGCGTGGTGGCCTGCATCATGCCGTGGAACTTTCCATTCTGGCAGGTCATGAGGTTTGCGGTGCCGGCGCTTACTGCAGGCAACGTCGGTGTGCTAAAGCACTCTAGCATCTGCCTTGGAAGCGCGCTAAAGCTAGAGCAGGCATTCAAGGACGCCGGATTCCCTGAAAACGTGTTCCAGGCAGTCATCGGCGACTACCGCGCCGGAGAAGCCCTAGTGCAGGCAAACATTGACGGCGTATCGGTGACGGGAAGCATCAACACCGGCAGGCGCGTGGCAGAGCTTGCTTCGCAGGATCTGAAAAAGTTCGTGCTCGAGCTTGGCGGGAGCGACCCGTTCATTGTGCTTGAAGACGCGGACCTCAACCAGACCGCATACATGGCCACTCAGTCAAGGCTGCTCAACACCGGCCAGAGCTGCATAGCGGCAAAGCGCTTTCTCGTGGTAAAGGAAGTCGCCGACAAATTTACAAAGCTGTTCGTCGAAAACACGCAGGCCGAAGTCGTGGGGGACCCGCTTGATTCAAAGACCACGGTCGGCCCGCTCGTCAGGGACAGCCAGAGGCAGGCGCTCGCAAAGCAGGTGGACGACGCGAGGAGCAAGGGCGGCAGGGTGCTGACTGGCGGCCAGTCCATAAAGCGCGACGGGTTCTTTTACGAGCCCACTATAATTTCAAACGTGAACCACGAAATGGAGGTGGTGAGGGAAGAGGTGTTCGGCCCCGCGGCCCCTGTGATAGTGGTGAACAACGAGGAGGAGGCGATAAGGGAAGCCAACAACTCGGAGTTTGGCCTTGGCGCAAGCATATGGACAAATAATATCGAGCGCGGCATCAAACTGGCGCGCCAGATCGAAAGCGGCATAGTGTCGGTCAACGAAATGGTCAGGTCCGACCCGCGCCTCCCGTTTGGCGGCATCAAAAAATCCGGCATCGGCAGGGAGCTGTCGGAGTTTGGCATCAAGGAGTTTGTCAACATAAAGTCTGTAGTGGTGAAGGACATCACCAGCAAGCTGCTGGTCGAATAAAATGGGGCTCAGGCGCCCGGCTTGAGCCTCTTTGCCATCGCCAGCCTCGCGTTGATGACGTTTATCTGCTCTTCCAGCAGTTTTTTGTAGCCGACCAGCAGTTTCTCCTGCCCGTCGTACGGCTCTTTGCGTATCTCTGTCATCGTGTCTTCGAAAACCGTTATCAGCCCTTCGACGTTGCTGCCAAGGTGCTGGATGTCGCGCGCGTCGGCCGTCACGCCGGCGTCAAGCGTCTGCGCCTTTAGCTCGCGCGCCTTTTCTTCCGTCACTTCCTTTGTCTTTTTGCCAAGAGAATAGACGAGGTCTTTCAGGGACCTGCCGGCCTCTTTGGCCTTGGCAGACACCGATTCTTCTTCCGGCGTCGTCACCGACTGCACCTCATATGTCTCAACGTCGTCGGCCGGCGCGGTCGTCATCGCCCTTTCCTCGGTGACGGCGACCTCTGTCGGCGGCTCTGACGTCGTCCTGCTTACGGTTTCCTCATAAGTGTTAGTCTTATCCTCGCTTGCCACGATAGTAATTTGCCTCTAAACCTTATAAGAGGTTCAGAGAATGCCGGGTGCGCTAGAAGTATGTATCCGAAAAAACATGCGAGGGTGTTAATAACAAAGACGCGTCAGATGGCGGCATGGAAGCGCGGAGCGCCGAAGTCGCACTCGACACCTACAAGGCGGTAAGGAAAAAGTTCATCGAGGCAGGCGACTCTGTATTCGGGCCGGGCTTTCTCAGCATGGCCGAGTACTATTTCATGAAAAAGAACGGCCACAACCCATTTGCTATGCTCTTCTCCGAACCCCGGGCGGTCTACGACGAGTGGGTCTGGATGTTCAAGGGCGAAGAGCCGGTCAGGAAGCTGCTTGAAAAGGCGGTCGGCCCCGGGTACATGCCTTTGCTGCAAGACATCAAGAGCAACGACGGCCTGAAGGTGTGGAACGCGTTTTACAAAATGACCGGCAGGGCCGCAGTTGCCTAGGGATTGATTACTGCCCTTCCGATTATCTTGCCTGATTTCAGCTCTTCCAGCGCGCTGTTTGCCTGTTCCAGCGTGAATTTTCTAGAAACCACGGACTGTATCTTGTTCATTCTTGCAAGCGCCACGAGCTCTACCAGGTCTGCGAACTTGCCCGTGTAGGCGCCGGTAAGCGTGAACGCGCGCAATGGCACGAGCGGGAGGTTCAGCTCGAGCGCCCCTCCAAACAGCCCAACCATAACAAGCCTGCCTCTTTTCCTCAGCATGTTTATCGAGTTTGGCGCGGTCTTTGCGTTGTTCACAAAGTCAATGACTGCCTCGGCGCCGAGGCTATTTGTGATGTCCTTGACGCCCTTGACAGGGTCGCCGGCCCCCGAGTTGATGAGCTCGTCTGCGCCTAGCCTCTTTGCCTCTGCCAGCTTTTTGTCGTCAATGTCGACTATTGCGATCCTTGCGTTTGTGATCGCCTTGGCAACCTGCACTGCCATGAGCCCGAGGCCGCCTGCACCTATTATGACAAGCGTGTCGCCTGCCTGGGCGCTGGCCCTCTTTACGGCGGTGTATGCCGTCAGGCCAGAGCACGCAAGCGACGCGGCAGAGTTGGGGTCGAGTCCCTGCAGCTTTACAAGGTACTTGTGGCTTGGCACAAGCACCATCTCAGAGTAGCCGCCGTCCTGGTACACGCCCAGGCTGCGCGGAGAGTCGCAGACGTTTTCCTCGCCCACCCTGCACGCGGGGCACGTGCCCTCGCCGATCCACGGGTAGACCAGAACCCTGTCGCCCTTTGAGAAGCCGGCGACCGACTCGCCCACCTCTTCAATCGTGCCGGCGACTTCGTGGCCGGGGGTAAGGGGGAACTTTACCCCGCGGTCTTCAACCTTCATAAAAACGCCCTGCGGCCCGGCGTACCCGCCTTCCCACAGGTGCAGATCACTGTGACATACGCCTGCACTTTCAACCCTTACAAGAACCTGGTCGTTCTTTGGCCTTGGAACGCCGACGTCCTTGATCTCGAGCGGCTCTTTCGTCTTTATTATCCGTGCAGCCTTCATATCGTGAGAGTACTCCGCGCTCGTTATTAATAGTTACATTATAATTGAAATTCTGACAAAAATAAGCGATGCCGTTCAGCGCCGTCGTAGCGATACTTGCAGCAATCAGCGTGGTAGGTGCGATCGCGATCCCGTTTGGCGACCCGCGGTTCCTTGACAGGGCGATAGCGCTCGAGCTGGCGTTCATTGCATTGACTGTCTTGATCTACCGGGGCTTCCGAAAAGCGCTGTACGCGTGCGTGCCGCTGACTGCTCTTGTGATGATTGGAAATTCATTTGCGCCGCCGCACGTCGAGATAATGACCACGTTCTCAAAGTCGCTCAACGCGGTGGTGCTGATAATAGGCGGCTACATCCTGCAGGCGGCATTGATAGGCACTGCAATCTACGATCTGAAGTCGCGCCGGGGCATCGTGCAAAAGGCGGGCTAGCCCGAGCCGAGAATGTTTTTCTTCGACAGCGCCCTGTCGAGCTGATCCTTTGTCATCAGCTTTTTGGCCAGCACCAGCTCGCGGATGCCCTTGCCGGTCTTGAGCGACTCCTTGTAAATTTCGGCGGCTTTGAGGTAGCCGATGTACGGGTTGAGCAATGTCACGAGCACCGGGCTCTTTTCAATGTAGGATTCCAGCCTGTCCCTGTTGGCTTCGATGCCGTCTACCATGTTGACCGCAAACACCGGCAGGAAATTCTTTAGCATGTCAGTCGAGTCTAGCACGCACTTTAGCATGCCCGGCAGCATCACGTTCAGCTCGAACTGGCCCGCCTGCGCGGCCATCGCGACTGAAACGTCGTTCCCGATTATGTTGAAGCAGACCATGTTGAGGCACTCTGCAAGCGAGGGGTTGACCTTGCCCGGCATTATCGACGAGCCGGCGTGCACTGCCGGTATCAGGATTTCAGCAAGGCCGGCGGTGGGGCCGGAGGCCATGAGCCGGATGTCGTTTGACATCTTGGTCAGCTCTATCGCAAGGTTGCGCAGCGCCGACGAGCAGTTGGCGACGTCGAGCTTGCTCTGCAGCGAGTAAAACATGTTGGCAGACGGCTTTAGTGCCAGCCCGGAAATCTTTGACAGATTCTTGATCGCTAGCTGCCTGTAGCCTTTCGGGGCGTTGGCGCCAGTGCCTACCGCCGTGCCGCCAAAGCCGACGTAGCGCAGGCCGTCCATCGCCTGCACGAGCATCGCCCTCGATTGCTTCAGCGAATAGGCATACTGCTCAAATTCCACGCCAAGCGTCACCGGGATCGCGTCCATCAGATGCGTCCTGCCGATCTTGGCAATGCCTGAGAATTTCTTCGCCTTCTTTTGTAGCGACACTATCAATTTGTCGAGCGAGGCGACGGTCTCTTCCATGTTGAGCAAAATCGCGACGTGCATCGCGGTGGGAAAAGTGTCGTTGCTTGACTGCGACATGTTGACGTGGTCGTTCGGGCTGACTGTTTCATAGCTGCCCTTTTTCTTGCCGAGGATTTCAAGCGCCCTGTTTGCAATGACTTCGTTTGCGTTCATGTTGAACGCGGTGCCGGCGCCGGAGTTGATCGCCTCTACGACAAACTGGTCCAGCAGCCTGCCAGACAGTATTTCGTCGCAGGCTTTGATTATCGCCCTTGACTTTACAGAGTCGAGCGCCTTCAGCTCCCTGTTTGCGAGCGCGGCCGAGCGCTTGATCATGACAAAAGCCCCCACGAGGTTGGCGTGGGCCTTTTGGCCTGTCACCTTGTACTGGTCGACTGCGCGGGCCGTGAACGGGCCGTAATAAGCGTTGGACGGGACCTTGACCTTGCCAAGAGAATCCTTGTCAATTCTGAACGACATCGTGTGTCACAATTACGCAGAATCACGGTTGTAATAAAGTAATCGACAGCTCTCATGATATTATTCTGGCTGCAGCTGACTTTTCTATCTGCAGCACGTCAGAGCTTGACATGCTCGCGCCATGCAGGGCAAGGGGGTTCTGGCCCGCGGCAGGGGTGTCCTGCACAGGCACTGGAGGGTGGAACCGCGCCAGCATGGCAAAGACGATCTTGCCGTACCAGTTGTTTTCAAGGCAGAGCTTTTTCTCCGGCTCTTCAAGCCCGTCTATACCAACAAACCTGTCGATCACGCCAGAGCCGACGAACGCGTCCTTCCTGACAAACAGCACCTTTGTGCCCCGCGACCAGTCGCGCCTTACGCTGACATGGAACGCGCGCCTGCTGAACAGCTGCCTCTCTTCAAGCTCGTCCCTGTGTATCTTGAGTATGTAGCTTGCAGGCTCTGGCATCAGGGGTTCTGTTTTGAGGTAATTATAAAACCATTTGCGTTTTCAACAAAACATTATATTACTACTGGAATTGTGAAGCCCTATGCAAGTCAGCGGCAGAGTGCTCGTCTGCGATTCCATCGACCAGGCCGGCATCGATAGCATGAAGCGCGCCGGGCTCAACGTCGACTACAAGCCGGAGATAAAGCCGGCCGAGCTGGTTTCTTCCGTCAAGGACTACGACGTCATCATTGTGCGGAGCAGGACAAAGATCACAAAGGAAGTCGTCGACGCGGCCGCAAGCGCCAAGATAATCGCCCGCGTGGGAGTAGGCCTTGACAACGTCGACGTAAAGGCAGCGGAGGAGAAAAAGATCAGGGTCATAAACGCGCCTGAAGCGGCCTCCATCGCAGTGGCCGAGCTTGCCATCGGCCTTATGATCTCGCTTGCAAGGAGCATACCGAGGGCCGACGCGGAGAGCAAACGGGGCAACTGGATCAAGAAGGAGCTGATGGGAACGCAACTGTCAGGCAAGTACCTCGGCATCGTGGGAGTCGGCAACATCGGCCGCAACATCGGCAGGATGGCAAAGGCGCTCCGCATGAACCTGATTGGGTATGATCCATATCCGATAAGCCGCGAGTTCATCACCGAGACGGGCATGATAGTGACCGATCTCAACACGCTTCTGGAAAGCGCCGACTTTGTCACGTGCCATGTGCCGGCGACGCTGGAGACGAAGCACATGTTCAACGCCGAGCGCTTTGCAAAAATGAAGCCGACATCTTATCTAGTCAATACGTCGAGGGGCGAGATAATCGACGAAAATGCCCTTTACGAAGCGCTGAAGAACAACAAGATCGCCGGCGCCGCGCTCGACGTCTTTGAAGTAGAGCCGCCTGCAAACAAACAGCTCCTGGAATTGTCGAACCTGGTGTGCACGCCTCACATTGGCGCGCAGACAAGAGAAGCGCAGGAGCTGGCGTCCACGGTCATTGCCGAGAAAGTTATCCAGATTTTACGCGGCGTAATATGATATATAAAAGGGTGCCAGACAGCAGAGTAGTATAATGCGCAGCTACATGACCCAGACTTGGCTTCGGATGTGGAAGGAAAACTCGGACGAGCTAAAGTCAAAGGCAATAGGCTGGAGGACCGAGCAGACCATCCACAGGATAGAGAGGCCAAGCAGGCTTGATCGGGCCCGGAGGCTCGGCTACAAGGCAAAGCAGGGCATTATAGTTGTCCGCGCCCGCGTGGGCAGGGGCGGCATGCGCAAGCAGCGCCCGGTTTCAGGCAGGAGGCCGAAACACCTCGGCGTCGTCCACATAAAGCAGGGCATCAGCATGCGCAAGGTCGCAGAGCGCAGGGTGAACGAGAAATTCCCCAACTGCGAAGTGCTCGGATCGTATTATCTCCACAAGGACGGCATGAACATCTGGTACGAAGTCATACTTGCAGACCCGTCGCACCCGGCGATTTCCAAGGACAGGGAAATGCGCGGCAAGCTAAAGGCGTTTGCAAAGTAGCATTTCACGCGTTTTAGTTTATCGCCTATGTGTTTTTGTCAGCCTTCATCTCTTTGATAATTGCTTTACAATGGATTCCATCATCAGCTCTGCCGCAGAATCGCCGAGCAGTTTCTTGAGCGCGTCCTCTATCTCTGACAGCCTGTAAGAGAACCTGCTTTCAAGCATGATGCCATGCATGATTTCCAGCTCGTAAACGACGGTTTCAACCACCGGCCTGCCGAGAGATTTCTTTAAATTCTCAAAACATCCGGCCAGCTCTTTGCCCGTGACCTGCCTGTCGTCATATGGCTTGCTATTTTCTTTCAATAAATTCCCTGTGACCTGTCATGGCTTTGTGCTCGGTTACCTCTTTCATAGAGAAGAATATGTTATTGCAACTCTTGCACCTGTACGTTATCCTAGATAGCTCTCCCACTTTCCATCCCGCTCCCCAATTCTGTTGACTTTTCAACTTGGAAAATAAATGCTGGATGATGCCATGTTATAGAACATTTGTCAATGCCGCTTGCTAGCCCGCCGACGCGGTAGCGTATGCCTCTTCTATCTCGCTTACGATATCCTTCAGCCCTTCGGGGACCGGCTCTGCCGTGGCAAAGTCGTCCACCCATGACACAGAGTGGGTCCTGCCGTCCATCGTGATCGTCAGTGAGTACGAGAAATAGTCTGCCGGGCCCTGGCTTGGCGGATAAACGCCGTCCATCGCAAAGAACCCACTACCGGCTATGGCCTGCCTGATCTCCTGCACCTGCGCCACGGACAGCTGCCTCTCCCCGGTCGAGCCCAGAGTGCTCTGGTAGAACGTGATGACGTTCGTCTTTGAATCAAACGACGCCATCGAGTCGAACGCGAGCCTCTCGTTGATGCCGGCGATGCCACCCGACTTTACGTATTCAAACTTTAGCTCGTGGGAGCCCTGCATGGCAAGAATTGCCATAGGCACCGCTATCGCAATGGCCACTCCAACTACAGCCATGCCGGCGATTAGCAATGTCCTTTGGCGCATGACACGGATGTCAGGAAGCTCCAATAAATAGATAACTGACCAATGGGTCATTTTTATCCTGTGGGGCCGGTTAATATGCGAATATATTTATTTGACGTACAATGGATAACTGCCGATGGCAGGAGAAATTGCAAACTTTGACTCGTACGCGCTGGTCGCTGTCGGGCTGTTCATCGCCGGCCTGTTTGCAGTAATGGTTTATGAAAGATCAAGCCAAAAACAAAAACGAGAACCGCAGCACTCCGGAGCAGCTGCAGACACTGAAAAGTGACCACCCGCAAGAGCAGCTTGTCATCGAAAAGTTCCGCAAAGAAGGCTTTACATCTTTAACAACAATACAGCGCAAGGCGCTACCCGTCATTTCTCGGAAGGTGAACTGCCTGCTGGTAGCCCCTACGGGCTCTGGCAAGACCGAAGCGGCCGTCCTGCCGGTTTTCACGATGCTCGCCAGCCAAAAGGCCGAGGCCAAGATGATAAGGGCGATGTACATCACTCCGCTGCGCGCCCTAAACAACGACGTCCTCCGGCGCGTCGTGCGCTATGCAGAGTCGGAGGGCCTGCGGGTTGAAATCCGCCACGGCGACACCACGGTTGCGGCGAGGAAAAAAATAGTCGAAAATCCGCCTGACGTGCTGATAACCACGCCCGAGTCGCTCGCAGTGATCCTGACGAGCGAGAAGATGCTTGTTGCCTTGAAAGGGCTGCAGTGGGTCATTGTAGACGAAGTGCATGAACTGGTGGCAAACGAGCGCGGCAGCCACCTTTCGCTGAGCCTTGAGCGCCTGCAGGCCGCGTCGTCGCAGAACGTCGCGAGGATAGGGCTCTCTGCCACGGTCGGCAACCTAAAGCAGGCCGCGCAGTTTGTTTCCGGCACAGGCAGGCGCAACGCGGTGCTGGTGGACACGGCAAGCCGCGGCTATGATATCGACGTCAGGTTCGTCAAGGGCTCGCTCAACAACGTCGCGCACTTTATCCTCGACTATGTAAAGAAGGAAAAGGTCGAAGGCTCGATCCTGCTTTTCACAAACACCCGTGACGAGGCCGAGTATTTGGGCACCATCATGAAGAATCAGGGCGAGATCAAGGTGGACGTCCACCACGGATCGCTTTCAAAGGAGATGCGCGAAGAAACCGAGCACACGCTTAGGTCCGGGGAGGCCGGCATAGTGGTATGCACGAGCTCGCTCGAGCTCGGCCTTGACATAGGCTCTGTCGATCTCGTCATTCATTATGGGTCACCCCGGCAGGTGTCAAAACTGATGCAGAGGATTGGAAGAAGCAGGCACAGCCGGAAGAGCTTTGCCAAGGGTCTGGTGGTGACAAACAACCCTGACGACGAGATAGAGGCGCTTGCGATAATCCGGCGCATGCAAAAGGGCTCGATAGAGGAGCAAAAGATGCACGAAGGCGCGCTCGACGTGATGGCCCACCATCTGGTAGGGTTGGCGATGCAGACCCGCGACCCGATAAAGGTGGAATATGCGTACGGCCTGATGACGCGGGCGCACCCGTTCCGGAACGTCAGCCTCTTTGACGTCGAAAGCTGCCTTGACATTCTTGCCAGCCACAACGTGATCAGGTACGACCGGGAAAACCGCAGCTATGCGCGCAGGATAAAGGCGTACAAGTATTATTTCGAGAACCTCTCAATGATCCCCCACGTGCTAAAGTTCGAAGTCATTGATTCGATCAGCAAGCGCAAGATAGGCACGCTTGACCAGCAGTTCGTGGGCGACTATGGCGAAAAGGGTAACGTCTTTGTGCTAAAGGGCTCGCAGTGGCGCGTGCTGGCTGTCGACGAGGGCCGGCTGGTCGTCAACGTCGAGCCCCTGCGAGGGGCCGCGATCAACATCCCCTACTGGGTGGGCGAAATGATACCTGTCGACTACAAGACTGCGGAAGAAGTGGGCGAAATACGCGGCCTGGCCGCCGGCGGCCGCGCCAAGCTGTCGACTCCGATAATGGACGACACGAAAAAGGCGCTGAAAATAATCCCGGATTCAAAAAATATTGTTGTCGAAAGCTACATTGCGCGCAACATGATCGTCATGCACTCTGTCTTTGGCTCAAAGGTGAACAACACCGTCGCGTCGCTGCTGTCTACCATCCTTTCGTCGCAGCTCGGCTACGTCGTCGAGTCGAGGTCAGACGCCTACCGGATAATGCTCACCTCAAGCGCGAGGATTGTGCAGGGCAGGCTCGAAGCTGCACTGAGCGACGTCTACGATCTAGAGCCGGTGATAATTGCCGCGCTGACGGGCACGCACAACATCAACTGGAAGGTGTGGACGGTAGCCAAGCGCTTTGGCATGGTGAGCAGGGAGGCAGTGTACGACAAAAAAGTCGCCCGCATGATCTATGACCGGTATTCGAAAACGCCGGTGAGCGCCGAGTCGATACGCGAGCTGGTGCACGACAAGTACGACATGCGGCAGACGCAGAAGGTGCTAGACGACGTCAAGCAGAAAAAGATCAAGATCCACTGGCTGGAGGTAAGCGAATTCTCAGATCTGGCAAAGACGATAATAGAGCATTCCGGCAAGATGGCCGGCGCGATGCCGCTCAGCGTCGAAAAGGGGGTGATCGAGCTGGTAAAGGAGCGGCTGCAAAAGACAAAGCACCGGCTGGTGTGCATCCGCTGCGGCAAGTGGGAGCGGGTGATGGAGACAAAGGACGTGCCGGAGGAGCTGTCGTGCCCGTATTGCCGGTCGCGCCTCATCACCGCGACATTCTGGTCAGATGAC
>DASTTF010000137.1:0-14104 GCA_035760305.1 Nitrososphaera sp. | reverse complement strand
TGACCTTCACGTCCTCTCCCCTTTCGCGGATGTACCATATCGCCTTCAGGTACATTTCGACGTGCTCAGACTCGGCCGTGCCTACGAAAAGCTCTTCGTCGTTGCTGAACGGCCTTTTCTTTGCAACGGCAGACTCCACGGGCATTTGTTCTCACTAAACTCTATTAATCTTATCTCTGCGCGTATAACGCCGTTTTTACCGGGGCTTTTTCTTGCCGCCGCCCTGCAGGCTAGAGTCGTCCCACAGGTACTGGAAGTAGCCCTTTGCAAAGCCTGCAAGGCCTGCGTGGTCCGCCCAGATTGCTATCGGCTCCATGCCGCCGCTGCCTTCCCCGAGCAGGATGACGACGTGCCTGCCGTCGCCTATCACCCCTCCGCCAAACAGGCCGTCCCTCTGCCTTACCTCTGACACCCTGCCGAGCGTCTTGATGATGTCGGAATTGATCTTTGCAGACGTGAGGATGTTTACCCGTATTCCTCTGTCATGGAGCGTCCTGAGTATCGGCTGGACCGGTCTTGCAAGGTTCTCCGCCACGTGGGGGAGCGCCACCAGCAATTCCTGCTGCGTGTTCTGTATGACTTCGTTGACCTTTGTCAGGATGTTTGGAATTCCGCGCGCAACCCATATCTCGGGCCTCTCTTTCATGCCGCTCTTTGTATACATCGGCATCAGCTCGTTGGCAATGGCGCTCTGGCTTTCGCGGAAGTTGTTCTCGTGCTTCAGCTTCATTGTTTCAAGCGCGCTCGAGGGGGACTTTGGGAAGAACTTTTGCGGCCTCGAGCTGTCGGACTCGAGCCAGCCCTTCTCTTCGAGGGTGTTGAGGACCTCGTAGATCTTTGAGTAGGGCACGCCAGACTTTTTTGAAATGTCAGACGCGGTCATTGAGCCGGCGTCAAGCAACGACAGGTAGACGCGTATCTCATAGCTCGTCAAGCCAAGGTTTTCCATCGCCTTCCTTGACCTGTCGCTAATGCTCAATTCTTCTCAAACTGAGGGCGCGTGCTATATTAAGCTGCCCGGCGGAGGCTGTTCTGCCACCCGGTAAAATCTAGAACATTTCTCGTGATTTGTATGTAGAATTTTACCTATTCACCGTAGGAATTAGTAGGTTAGGTTTATATACAAAATGTAGAATGTGTCCAGTAAGGTAGTATCATTGGACCTAATCCAAATTTCGAACGTGTCTAGCAAAAGCATAGCAGCTAGGCGGACGATAAGGTTTACGCAAAGTATCTGTCCAGATTGCAACATGATTCTGGACGCTGAAGTCTTTGAAAGGGACGGCAAGGTCTTTATGACCAAGACGTGCCCGTCGCACGGCGAGTGCGAAGAACTCTACTTTGGCTCGTACGACATGTACAAGAAATTCAGCACGTACTGGATGGACGGCAAGGGTGCACACGCTCCAAACGTCATGATTGACAAGTGCGCGTGTCCAAACAACTGCGGGCTCTGCACCAACCACCTTTCACACTCTGGCCTTTCCAACATGATCATCACCAACAGGTGCGACCTGACGTGCTGGTACTGCTTCTTTTACGTCAAGAAGGGCCTCGAAGGCGCTTATCTGTATGAGCCAAACATGGAGCAGGTAAGAGCCATGATGAAGACGCTCAAGGCAGAAAAGCCGATCGCAGGCAACTCGATCCAGATCACCGGCGGCGAGCCGATGCTCCGCGACGACATTGCAGAGATCATCAAGATAATGAAGGAGGAAGGCGTTGACCACGTCCAGCTCAACACCAACGGCATCAAACTGGCCATGTCGCCAGACACGATGCGCCAGGTAAGGATGTCTGGAGTCAGCAACCTCTACCTTTCATTCGACGGCGTAACCCCGAGGACAAACCCAAAGAACCACTGGGAGATCCCATACACGCTGGAATCTGCAAGAAAGTGCGGAATGACAGTGGTCTTTGTCCCGACTGTGATAAAATCGATCAACGACCACGAGCTGGGCGGCATCATCCGGTTCGCGCAAAAGAACCTCGACGTTGTGCACGCAGTGAACTTCCAGCCGGTGTCGCTGACAGGCAGGATGGGCAAGAAAGAGCGCGAGAAATACAGAATCACAATTCCAGACTGCATTGAGAGGATCGAAGAGCAGACCAACGGCGAAATATCCAAGGACGGGTGGTTCCCGGTCCCGTCATGCATGCCCATGACAAACATCATCGAGGCTTTCAGCAAAAAGCCAAAGTACGAGCTGTCGATACACTTTGCATGCGGCGCAGGAACGTACGTCTTTGAAGACGTGGAAACAAAGAAGCTGACGCCGCTGACATCGTTTGTCGACATCAAGGGCGTACTTGAATACTTTGAAGAAAAGGCCGACGAAATCAAGTCAGGCGCCAACAGGTACTGGGCGATGCTTGAAGTCGTGCGCAAGCTAAAACAGTTCGTCGACAAGGACAAGCAGCCGCACGGCCTCGACCTGGCAAAGATGTTCTCCAGCATCTTGCTGAAGCGCAACTTTGACTCGGTGGGCTCGTGGCACGTAAGGTCGTTGTTCCTTGGCATGATGCACTTCCAAGACAAGTACAACGAAGACCTTGAAAGGCTGCAGAGATGCGACATTCACTACCTGACGCCGGACCTCAGAATCATCCCATTCTGCGCGTTCAACGTCATCCCAGAATGGTACCGCGACAGGATACAGAAGAAATTCAGCATCCCGGTCGAAGAATGGGAACAGGCACACGGCCAGACCCTCGAAGCAGGACTCTACAGGGGCCTGATGAGGAGGGGCAAGCCGGAAGCCGAGATGGGCTGCGCAATGTCAGAAATGCACAAGGCGGCTGCCCAGGCAGCTGACGAGCACAAGGGCGTCGAACTGCGCAACAACATGGCCGGCGCGTAAGCACATCTCTTTTCTCTTTTTATTATTATATTTTATGCCTGTACCATTTGTAGATATAGTATGCAGCGCCGATGATAATGACGGCGATGACAAGCGGCCACAGGAAATAGATCACTATTGCGGCCACTATAATGAGGGCCGCTATGATCAGGATGTCTATTGCCCCTAGCGGCCTTGCCACGATCTGTTATCGCTGCCGTGCGCTAAATCCTTTTAGGTGCACTCGGCGCTGTCCGGCTCCCGCTCCTTGTCGGCCAGTTCCAGCGCCTGCCTGCCCTTCTGTGTGATGGCATAGACCCTGCAGGTGCCTGCAGCCACGACCTCGCCTACAAGGCTGTATTGCAAGAGCCTGGCCATGTGGCCGTCGACGGCCTTCCAGTCGATTCCAAGCTCGTGCGACAGCTGGAGCTTGTTCCTTGGCTCGAGGAGCGACCTCAAGATCATTATCCTCGTCCTGCCGCCCTTCATCTTGACAAGCAGCTCGAACACCCCGCAGCATAGCCCGCTCTCTGTCCACTTTGACCTTATCACGCCCCTCCAGATGCCGCGGCCGTTGTAGATGCCGACGTCAAGGCTGACTGCTCCTGACATCTTTCTTACCTGGAGGTAAAGCATCTGGCCCACCATCTTGTCCTGAGTCGTCCTGAATTGCGGCTGGGTTTCGGCTGCGCCGGAGCGGTAATCAACGAGCGCCGCATGGGTGAGCGTCAGGGCGCTAAATAGAAACAACGCTAGGCTTACGGTTTTCGTGCTCATTTCAGAGGCGCGGACCTCCTGCTTGGAGCAACAGTACAATATGCGCTGATTAGGGATAAAAATCTTGGGCGACTAGGCGACATACCTGCCATACCCCACTATGCCGTTCTTGCGGAGGTCCCAGGTCGGAGGCAGTATCCACAGGACGCCCTTTGAATCCGCTTCGAGATCCAGCCTCGGCAGCGCGTTTGCAGGCGGCCCTTGCAGCGAAGCAGGGCCTGCATACGACTTGCCAGTAAAGGGATCATAGGTGCTCGCATGGCAGGGACATCCTATCATTTTCAGGTCAGACTCGTACCTCCACAGGCACCAGAGGTGGACGCACACCATGCTGTACAGCCTGAACGCCGTAACATCGCTGTTGCCGCCGCCAAGCTCAAGAGGTAGCCTTACCAGCTGCCACGTGCGGAATGCCTCCTTGTTCAACGCCTCGTCGTCTGTCTTGGGGTAAATAACTACTTCTGAACGGTTTACCGGAAAGGAGTAAACGTTCGCCGGCCTGCCCCTGATCTCTATCTTTGCCTTTTCTGCCACGTTCGTGCTGGTGTTTGGAAGGAACTTGCCCCAGTCGACAAAGGGCGCGAACGTCATGACAGCGCCGGCTGCCGCCATTAATTTCAGAAAGTCGCGCCTTGACATCCTGCCGGCGCCGGCCGGATAACGGGCGCTAGACACGAGTAAGATTGGCTGCTAGTCGATATAACGCTTGATCCAAACGTTTGGACAAAATCTTAAATATCGATCTTTTTCGCCGGTCAAACTTAAATTGGTTCGGGTCCCTGCCGAATGGCATGAATCTTGAGCAGTGGTGCCAGCTCGACGAGCGGATCTACATCGCGGAAATGGACGAGCGCTACAAGCAGCACGCCGGCCTGAAATACAGCGAGCGCGTGGTAGAGCAGCTGGCAGAGATGAGGGCCGTCGGCGCCAAGACGTTCCTCGGCTCCTTCTCGCAGCCAAGGGAGCTGTTCCTGAGCTCGCTTGAAAACATCGCGGACTCGTCGACGAAAAAGCTGGAGCTCGAGCTGTACAACCTGCGCAACAAGAAGATCGTTTCTTCGCGCCAGCGCTTTGGAGGCGCCCCTGTCAACTGGAGCACGTGGCGGCAGTTCAACAGCGCCCAGAAAGACCCGGCAAAGCGCAAGCAGGTGTTTGACGAATTCATTTCAAGGACAAGGCACATTTCGCCGGTAATCAAGCAGAGGTTTGACCAGATGGGAAAAATCTACGGCGAATATTCTGGCAGGAAGCTGGGCCCCCTTGACGGCTACCTTGAGAACGAAAAGGTTTCGCATTCGCAACTGATTGACTTTGTGAAATCGATGGGCAGGCAGGCAAAAAAGCCCTTCCGGGAGGCACTCGCTATCATGTCGAAAAAAGTACTCGGGAGGGAGGCGGAATATTATGACGACTTTTATTTTTTCCGCAACAGGGTGTACGCGGATCTCGAAAAAGAGTTTGCCGGCGTAAACCCGCCAGAGCAGGTGAAGCGCACGCTTGCGGTCATGCAGTTCAACCTGTCCCCGATCCACTTTGACACGGAAAACAGGAAGAACAAGTACCCTTCGCCGATATGCTTTTTCGTGCAGGTGCCCGGCGACATCCGCGTATTGTACAAGAGCGAAAGCCCGTATTTCGACCTGCAGGGGTGCTACCACGAAATGGGCCACGCGGTGCACGCCTCCTCCATAAGCCCGCGGGCGCAATATTGGGACCGGTACGGCTTTTCGATGGGCGTCGCCGAGATATTCTCGATATTCCTGGAGCGGCTGACAAAGAACAGGAAGTACCTGTCGTCGCTTGGCGTGCGCGACGACAAAGTGCTTGAAGAAATAGAGGCAAGGAACAGGTTCATGGAGCTTTTTTTCGTCGCGTTTTACACCGCCAATTCGCTCATGAAGACCGAGTTCTGGCGCGAAAAGCTGTCGATGGAAAAGGCAAGCGACCTCTACGCGAAACTGATAAAGGAGTACACAGGCCTTGAAGTGCCCGGGCAATATTGGATGCTGCACCACATACTGCCGGACGCGGTGATGTACGTGCCAAGCTACCTCATGGCGGCGGTCCGCGCGGCAGAGCTCGACTCACACCTGCAGGGAAGGTTCGGCGAAGAGTGGTGGACGCAGACGGCGGCCGGAGGTTACATCCGGGAAATAATGGAGCCTGGTGCCGGGATAGACCTGTCAAGGTTTTCCCGGCTTGAAAGCAGCCTGTTCATGAACGAAATAACATTATAGAACACATGTAGCTAGCTCATCTACATGCTCTCTGGCGAGCTGGCTTTTAGGGCTGTGGGGACACTACACACTCATGGGATCCCCTCACAGACGCAAGTGCGAAGAGTGCAAAAGCGCCGAAATGGTCCTGCAGGAGCTCGACTATGCGACTCCTGCAAGGTTCGTCCCCAGAGAAATAATGAGCGCCGCTGTGGAGTAGCCTAAAAGACTACGCCCACTGCAGCCTTTTCTTCCTTTGACATTTCGCGGTAGCCGTTCTTGTCGATAATGACTACGTTGATGCTGTCGCCGGTCCCCGCGTTTCTCCTGATCGCCGCCGCTATTGCCTGCATCGCGACCTTGTACGCGTCGTTCACGCTCATGTTGTCCCTGTATTCGGACTCTAGGTAGCCGTACGCGACGGGCGAGCCGCTGCCGGTGGAGATGAATTTCTCAGTGGTGATCGAGCCAAAGAGGTCAATGTTGTAGATGCTGCTGCCCTCTTTCTGTGTGTAGCCCCCCATTATTATCTGGACATAGTACGGGAAATACCGCTGGTTGAAGAGGATGTTTGAGCAGAGCCTTGCAGCGGCCTTTATCGGCATCAGCTCCTTGCTCTGGAAGCGGTAGATGTTGGCGTTGTAGCGCATCGTGTCGACAAGGTTCTGCGCGTCGGCGACGCCGCCGGCGATGGTCATTGCAAGGTGCTGGTCGACCTTTTGTATCTTCATGACGTGCCTGTCGGCGATAAAGAGCCCGGCGCTTGCGCGCGTGTCGGCTGCAAGCACCACTCCGTCCTTGCATTTCAGGGCGCAGGTGGTGGTACCCTTCTTTATCTGATCGGCGATGTAATCGGGATATCTCTTATCCTGAGGGTGCATATACGGACTTGAAGCCCTACCTGATTTAAAACTATCTGCCTGTTTGTTTTATATTCCTCTTATTGCATTTTTCTCATCAGTCTTGCAGCCAAGGACGACGTTTGAAAAGATCTGGGACAGCCACCTAGTCCACGAAAAGGAGGGCGGCCCTTCGCTCCTGTACATCGACAGGCACCTTGTGCACGAAGTCACGTCTCCGCAGGCCTTTGACGGGCTCCGGATGAATAACCGGCGCGTCAGGCGGACGGACCTGACCTTTGCGACGATGGACCACAACGTCCCGACAAGCGACAGGTCGCTCCCGATCGTCGATCAGATTTCGTCGATACAGATCCAGACTCTCGCGCAGAACTGCAAGGAATTCGGAATAACGCTCTTTGACATGCACAGCCCCGATCAAGGAATAGTGCACGTGATAGGCCCCGAGCTGGGGCTGACGCTGCCGGGCATAACGATCGTGTGCGGCGACAGCCACACCTCGACCCACGGCGCCTTTGGCGCCCTCGCGCTTGGCATCGGCACGAGCGAGGTGGAGCACGTGCTCGCCACCCAGACGATGTGGATGGACAAGCCCCGGACGTTTGCGATAAACATCGGAGGCAGGCGCAGGAACAGTCACGCGGTGACTGCCAAGGACATGATACTCTACGTCATTAGGACGATCGGGACCGCCGGCGGAACGGGCGCCGTCCTCGAATACCGCGGCGAGGCGATATCCGATCTCTCGATGGAAAACAGAATGACGATATGCAACATGTCTATCGAGGCCGGGGCGCGCGCCGGCCTGGTGTCGCCGGACAGGGCGACGTTTGACTTTGTCAAAGGCAGGCGCTACGCGCCAAAGGGCGAGCAGTTTGAAAAGGCAGTCGAATACTGGGCGGGTCTGAGCACTGACCCGAATGCAAAATTCGACAAGTCGATCAGCTTTGACGTCGGCGCGCTTGCCCCACAGGTGAGCTGGGGCACAAACCCCGGGATGGTGGTTGACGTCACGGACGCGGTGCCGCACCCAGACGAGTTTGCAAAGGGGAACGAAAACGAGCGCAAGGCCGCGCTCCGCGCCCTAGAATATATGGCGCTAGAGCCGGGCACGCAGATCACGGACATCAAGCTGGACAGGGTGTTCATTGGCTCGTGCACAAACTCGCGCCTTGAAGACCTGCTTGAAGCGTCGATCGTTGTAAAGGGCAGGAAGGTCTCGCCAAGCGTGCGGGCGATGGTCGTGCCGGGGTCGCAGCAGGTCAAAGCTGCGGCGGAGCAGCTCGGCCTTGACAATATTTTCAGGGAGGCGGGCTTTGAATGGCGCGAGTCGGGGTGCAGCATGTGCCTTGGCATGAATCCAGATATACTGGAGCCCGGCGAGCGCTGCGCGAGCACCTCAAACCGCAACTTTGAGGGGCGGCAGGGGAGCGGCGGCAGGACGCACCTGGTGAGCCCCGTGATGGCCGCGGCCGCCGCAGTCGAGGGGCACTTTGTGGACGTGAGGGAGTGGCTCTAGGTGGAGCCCTTTACTGCGCTCAGGAGCAAGGCGACTCCGCTCGACAGGGTCAACGTCGACACCGACCAGATAGTCCCAAAGCAGTTCCTGAAGCTTGTCAGCCGGACGGGCTTTGGCAAGTACCTGTTTTACGACTGGCGCTTTGACCGGGACGGCAGGCCAAGAGGCGACTTTGTGCTGAACAACCCGAAATATTCCGGCCGGCAGATCATGCTTGCGCGGGACAACTTTGGCAGCGGGAGCTCGCGCGAGCACGCCGCGTGGGCAATTCTCGACTATGGCTTTCGCGCGGTGATCGCGCCGTCCTTTGCTGACATTTTCTACAACAACTGCTTCAAGAACGGCATACTGCCGGCGCGGCTCAGTCCGGACGAAGTGGACTATTTGTTCAAGAACGAGGACCTGGAGATCGAGATCGACCTTGCAAAGCAGCTGGTGGTGGCTGGCGGCCGCAGGATGCACTTTGAGGTGGACGGGTTCCGCAAAAAGCTCCTGCTCGAAGGCCTGGACAGCATAGGACTCACCATGCAGCTTGAAGGCGACATTGTGAAATACGAAAGGCAGCGCCAGATGTTTGCGCCGTCCAGCTGACAAGACTTTTATCCTGAGCCCCGTTGAGTAAGGGTGAAGGCAGTTGGCCGGCATTGTCGCCATTTACAGCCACGGCACGAACAACAAGAACATCATTTACTACCTTGCCCACTCGATGAGGATGCTCCAGCACAGGGGCAAGGCGTACTGGAAGATGATGGTGGGAAACGCCGCCACCGGCGCTGAAGGGTGGCTTCCGGCGGACGATGCGATACTGCGGGTCGCGCAGAAGGAGAAGTTGCACGGGAGCAACGGCATAGGCTACCTCTCTAAAAGGCCGCCGCCGTTTCCAAGCATGAACAACATCTGGGTCGCGTTCGACGGGTTCTTTGTAGACACTGAAAAGCTGCACCTGCACCCTTACATCGGGCCGGCAAGGGACTCTGACTCGCTGTTCAAGATCTACCACATCTTCACCCAGCTCTTGATCCAGAGGAAAAACGCCGAGAGGGCAGCCGAATTCCTGGACAGGCACCTCAGGGGCAACCTGCTGGTAAAGGTGGGCGACGAGATTTACGCTTACCGGGACAGCACCGGCTTCAAGCCGCTCGTGACTGCGACAAACCGCGACAGGACGCTCAACATCATTGCCTCGGAGAATTCGCTCCGTTCCTCGCTCATAGACATGGAGTTTTCCGACGTCCCGCCCGGCCAGCTGCTAAAGATGAGCAAAAAGGGCGGGCTTGAAGTCCTCGCCAGCATATCTATGATAAAGATGATGATGGACCCGTTTGAGTTCATCCGCGAGTCAAACGTGGTCGCGACCGTCAACGGCAAGAGCGTCTACCAGATCAGAAAGAACATCGGAAAAGAGCAGGCCAACTTTCTCTCAAAAGAGCTGGACATCGACTCGGCCTACGCCGAGCCGGACTACACTAGGCCCATGACGCTCGGCTTTGGGCTTGAATACCAAAAGCATTCCAGGGGGTTCGAGCTTGCAGAAGGCATCATCAAGGACAGGTACGACGACGCCGACCACATGATCGACTTTTCAGAGCAGGTGAGCAAGAACAAGCTGCTCACCACGGGCAGGTCGCTCAAGTTCGTCATGCAGAACCTCGCGCAGGGGAAAAAGATAGCGACGGTCCAGGGCACGATACAGACCGGCAGCACCACGCGCGAGACGATATACTATTTGAAGAACGCCGGGGCAAAGCGCATAGAAGTCATCGTGAGCTATGTGCCGACGGTGGACGGGAGGCAGGTCGGGCTGTACACGCAGAACCGCGACCTCGTCGCAAACAAGTACGTGGGCGAGGCGTCATCGATAAACGATCTGAACCATAACATCGCGAGGGAGATAGGCTCGGACTCTGTGTACTACAACTCGCCGGCGGTCCTTGCAAAGGGCATAGGGGTGCCGGAGAACAACCTCTGGTTCCCAGAGTGGGTAAGGTTCCTCGATTACAAATGAAAGGCGACATCGACCCGGGCCGGGTCGGCCGGCCGCCAAACAAAATGAAGGTGCTTCTGGCCGCGGGCTCGCAGGAAAATCAGGGCTTTGTCATAAAAAAGATAGAGATGAGGCAGTACGTCGAGCGCAGGGACGAGCACCTTGGCGACTATTCTCTTCTTACGGTGGTGGTCGAGACCGACAGGGGGGCGGTGGAGATGAAGTACGACGAAGGCTTCAGGGGGCCGGACGCGCTGGAATCCGCGGTGACAATGCTTGCGCAGTACGTCGGGCTTGCATCGCTCATAAACCGGGCGCTGATAGAGCTCCAGCGGCAGTGACCCGACACAAAAAATTTTCATGCAATGCTCTAGAATAATGACGCTTATGTAAAATATATCAAGCAAGTCAACCACGAGCCAGTGGCATTGCATAGCGGATTAAAATTCAACTTCCTGAACCGGGAAAGGACGTGCGCCTGCGGGCACCACATGAAGTACCACATCCAGGGCGTTTCAAAGTGCCTGTTTGGAGTGTGCGCCTGCGATCATTACAACGACTAGAGAAGCTTTTCTGCCTCGCTCAGTGTGTTTACCCTCACGGGCCAGTCAAAGTCCTTGTTCCACGGCTGGTTGAACAGTATCGCCGACTTGGGCCCGACAACGTCCACGAGATTCTTTGGCGCGTCGTCTATCAGCACGTCAAACGGGTAGTTGGCCTTTGGCACCGCGTCATATATGAACAAGAGTTCGTCGGCATAGATTTGGTGCATGTCGAGCCACATCGCGACGTACGGCACGGTCGGCCTCTCCCTTTTAGTGATTATCGAGATCCGGTAGCCCTTGCGGTGGATGCGCTTTGTGACGTCGCCGATGTCCGGCTCTGTCGGCGGTATCTCGCGCCACCGGTGCTTCCAGACATGGCTAAAGTAGCGGTAGACTTGGTCCGGGGTTACCGGCAATACCGTTGGTATGTCCCAGCTGACGATCTCTTGTTTCGTGACCAGCCTCTTGCTTTGCTTGCTGTACTCGTCCGCCCAGACCCGCATCACGTCGGCAAGGACAGAGTCGACGTCTATGGCCACGGTCCTGACCGCCTCGGTCACCTTTGTTCTTGTCTCTTCCGGCGTCGCCAACGTAAACCAGCAGTAACCCTTGCGTATTTATAGAATATTGATGGGGCCGGCCGGATTCGAACCAGCGACCTCCAGCGCCCGAGGCTGGCATCCTGCCAAGCTAGACTACGGCCCCTGAATTTCAGGGTCTGAGGATGCAGACCGTATTATATGTTTAATACGAGTGGTTGTCCGTCTTGTGAGACCTCAGTTCTTTAAAGCTGGCAAAAGCGGTGTAGCATTTTTCGCACTGCCACTGCTTGCACTTGGCGTCCTGGTACGATTCGAATGCGTGCTTACCCACCTTGTAGGTCCTTGTCCGGTGATCGTAGGTCACCGGGTTATGGTTGATTCTGTACTTGATGCTGCTCATAACCGGATCCTTGATTCATTATTTTTGGCTTAAAAGTACAGTGGTGAGGGAATACAGAAGATAGTTCTACAACGGATTCCTGTCATCATGCTTTTTTCTCGACCTGCCATAATAGATCAGCAGTCCAATGCATGCAAAGCCGATGAATTCCGGAATTATGAAAAGCCAGAACCTTCTTTCCGGCGGCGCGTAATAATCGGCAAGGCTTGCAATCGGGCCTCCGACAAGGCCGCCAAAAAGTCCGGCCAGTATGGCGATCGTGATTGCGCGCTCTTTATCCACGCATTATGTTGAAGCGCGCAATAATATTAGCCCGCCGATACGATAACTTTATCTTCGATGGTCAGCTAGGCACTCTCAATGGCTGATGCGATGTTCATGTACGGCGTAGTGGCTGGAATATTCGCCTTCCTTGCGGCGATCCTCTTTGGGTCAAGGGGAGCGCGCAGGCGCCACGGGTCTGGTGAAGACCACGCCGAGCCAGAGTCGCATTCATCTAGCGGCTCGGGCGGCGGAGGAAAGAGAATAAAGAAATTCAAGTCGGACGGCACGCCTGTATACGAATAGGAAATTGCTGCATAAGACGCGTGTATTGCAGCCGCGCTAGTGTACCACCTTGTTACTCTTTATAGATAGATCATGGCCAAGAAAAATTCCGCAATGCAGGGTCCTGTGCCAGCCGCCCTAGGAGCTATTACTATTATTTTCTTAGGGTTCCTTTTTCCTGAAGGCTAATAAGGCCGGTCTGTCAAGGTTGGACCACAAGCAATTGTTCAAAATAGGGGCGCACCCAGTGCGTCAACGAAATGCAAGCGGGGCAGAATATGTGTGCCCAGTCTGCAAGGCAGAATTCAAGGACAAGATTCTGATGGCAATCCACATCGGTACAAAGCACTAACATTACGTTATTCGACACGCAAAATCAACCAGCACTTGTGCTGGCGCAGCTCTAGCGCTTCCTAGTCTTCCTGCTCTTTTTGTTTCTCTTGACCAGCTTTTGTTTGCGTTTCGTCTTTTTCTTCGCTTTTCTCTTTATCTTTATCGCGATGCTTTTCCTCGGCCTTTGCTTCCTGGCATGCGGCTGCTCCTTCTTGTGATGGCAGGCGCAGGTGCACTTTAGGAAATAGTTCGCATCAATCGGGGAAATTTCTTTCTTCAAAACTGCCCAGCCAGTGCATTTAGAATGGGCGCCTTCTTCGCACTGCTTCAGGAGCCTGTCGACTATGATGTCCCTGTTCTTGTTCAGAGTGAGCGTTTTGACTGCTGGACGTGATGGCTTGGCCATTTCCCTCGTGTTAAATTCTTGGCATCTCTTAAATAGATTTCCGAGATGCTTCGACTCTATAATCTGGGCCGGCGGGGTTGCCACGGTTTATATCAGAGCGTGGCCCTGATGCATCAGGTACAGAGACTCCGGCAGGTTTGTAACACAACGAATGTCCGCAGCTTTTGTATGAGAAAATAGTGAACAAGATGGCAGTAGATGAATCCGCGCAGACGGCGACAACGTTTAAAGAACTGGGGCTCGACGAGAGGGTCCTGAAAGCGCTTGCAGAGAACAAGTTTGAAAAGCCTTTCCCGATACAGGAAGCAGCAATACCGCTTATCATGCAGGGCAACGACGTCATTGGGCAGGCGCACACCGGCACCGGCAAGACGGCGGCCTTTGCGCTGCCCCTGCTTACAAAAATCAGGAACAACAGCAACAGGTCGGTGCAGGCCCTGGTGCTCGTGCCTACGAGGGAGCTTGCGATGCAGGTTACAAACGAATTCATGAAATTTTCAAAACACATGCAGATATGGACCGTTTCGATTTACGGCGGGCAGAGCTTTGGCCTCCAGGCCGGCCTTGTGAAGAGGGGCGCCCAGATAGTGGTCGCCACGCCCGGAAGGCTGATCGATCACATGGAGAGGGGCACGGTAAGGCTGGATGCCGTAAAGTTTGTCGTTCTAGACGAAGCTGACAGGATGCTCGACATGGGCTTTATCGAAGACATCGAGTTCATTCTGTCAAAGATAGGCAGGAGCGGCACCAGAGACAGGCAGACCCTGCTGTTCTCGGCGACAATGTCTCAGGATATCCTCCGGCTTGCCAAGGGGCACATGCGCGAAGGCAGCATCCGCGAAATAAGGCTGAACAAGCAGGAAGTCGCCCTTGACAGCATCGACCAATCATACTTGCTTGTAAACGAGCAGCAAAAATTCGGCCAGCTCGTGGACATTATCCGCGTGCACAAGGATCAGCACCAGCAGCAGGCAATAGTCTTTGCCGCGACAAAGCGCAGGGCGGACAAGCTCGCGTCAAACCTGAAAAGCTCTGGATTCCGCGTGTCTGCAATACACGGCGACCTATCGCAGAAAGAGAGGGATCACGTGATGAACCGGTTCCGAAAAGGCGCAGACAACGTACTTGTCGCCACG
>DASTTF010000136.1:0-9544 GCA_035760305.1 Nitrososphaera sp. | reverse complement strand
CTTGAATATGTCCTGGTAGTTCATTCCCAGGATGACGTTCCTGCCCACCGCGATTATCTTCGACTTTGGCACGTCGAACCTGTAGTCATAGTGTCCCCACACCACGACCTTGTCGTCGGTCTCTTTCATCACGTGGCCGACGTGCTCTTCATCCTGAGTCCTGACGCCCTTGTTGAACAGGGACTTTGGATACTGCCTCTCGTAGGCGGCAAGGTCGACGTTGCCGGTCTTTGTCCACGGGTCCTTCACTTCCTTGCCAGCCGGCAGAGGCTCAGCCCTGCTAATCTTGTACTTCTTCACGATTTCGTACAGCGGAAGGTCGATAAGCACGTTGCCGCTGACAAACTTGATCTTTGATTTTGGAATGTCATACCTGTCATCGCCGCCGCCAAAAACGACTATCTTGTCTTCGGTCTCCCTTACCACGTGACCCACGTGCGGTGAGTCCAGCGCTTTGACGCCCTTGTTAAAGTACTTGCCGGATGCCATGGCACATAGAACCCGGCTTCATTTTATTAAGATATCTGCCTGTAATTAGCGTGGAATTTTCTATTCAATAGGCCCATGCGGAGTATTTTCCAAACCTTGACTTTATCAGGCCGGTCACCTGCCTTGCCGAGCCGAGATACTGGAAGTCATTGCCAAGCTGCACTACAAATATCCCGGAGGCGTTCCTGTTGACAAACATCTTGCCGCCGGCACCCTCTATTCGTATGCCTTCGTCGATGTCAAGCGCCGCCAGCCTGCCGGCCAGCTCGCCTGCCTTTATCCTAGTGCCCCGCGGCATCTGCAGAAATAGCACGGGAAATGGTATATCTCTTTTTGCAAAAAAATTCTTTAACGGCCGCCAGAACTGGATATGCGGCTTGACTTTGTCGCTCGGTGGCATACAGATCGGCGTCCGCACGAGCAAGAGGGCGAAGAGGCTCAAGCTCGTCTCCGGCATCAACGGCGTCGAGGCCATCGTCCCGCCGGGCTACCGCGCCGAAGAGCTCGAGAGCTTTGTCTCTGCAAAAAAGGACTGGATAATCAAGACGTCGCGCTACTACAGCAGGCTGAAGGAGCGCTGCGGGGGGCTAGAGCCGGGCACGATCTATTTCCTCGGCAGCAGGTACCGCTTCCACGTCGTAAAGGACAGGCAACAGTCGGCCGTTGTTTCCGACTCGATGAAAATCATCACCTTCCACATGATTGATAAACGCAGGCACAAGCAAGAGATCCAGAAATGGTACAGGGAGCAGACCGGCAGGATAATTGCAGAGCGCCTCCCGGCGCTGGCGGCCAGGCTGGGCCTGAAATACAACAGGGCGTCGATAAAGAACCAAAAGTCCAGGTGGGGCAGCTGCTCGAAAAAGGGCAACCTGAACTTTAACCTGCTACTGGCGGCGGCCCCCACGGAAGTCATCGACTACGTCATCATTCACGAGCTCATGCACCTTGTGGAGCTGGACCATTCGCCCCGGTTCTGGCAGCTGGTGAAGGACGCGGACCCGGAGTACAAAAAGCACAAGGAGTGGCTCGCCAGCTATGCGCCGGTGGTAAAGATAGGGTAGGGCTAGGCGCCCTCTGTCGTTCTTTTTTCTTCCACGTCTACTTTTGTTTCTACCGTCACGCTGTCCGGCTCTGCGCGCGCCTGCTGCTCCGCCCTTTTGTAGCGCGGGGCGTCATTGGCTAGGACCCGCAGCTCTTCCGCCGTGGGCTCGGCCTCCCTCTCAAATTTCGACCTGACGAGGCCGCTCGGCGCATCTATCCACAGCTGGCTCCCGTCGTAGTCGCGGATGTACGTTTTCGGGACGTAATAGATGTGGACGTCCGACACGCCCTCCCTGACCACGACAAACTCGTTGCCGATCCGCTCCACGTATCCCACCTCCACGTTGTCGGTGGTCCTGACGTGCTTGTGGATCAGCTGGTCCCACGGTATGTTGTAGGTGGTGCCGGAATAGTCAACCGGGATCTCTGTCGAAGGCTCTTTGGTCATCCAGGGCACGCCGTGAACAAATTGCGGGTAACTGGATTCCACCCTGCGCACCTGCTCCCTGTACGCCTCGTTCTCGAACTCGGAGGGCGGCGGAGGGCTGTCGCGCTCAAAACGGTCCTTGACCTCGTCCTTTGTCAGCGAAGCGTAAAGTTTGTCGCCGTCAAAGCCCTGTATGAAATACTTTGGGATGAAATAGTGTTTTTTGCTCACCACGCCTTCCTTGGCTTCGACGTAGTCGCTTGCGATGCTCTCCACGTCGCCAAGGTCCTTTTTATCGCTCGACTTTACCTTCTTGCCGATTATCTTGTCCCAGGGCAGCTGGACCATGTCTGCGGGGATGCTCGTGGCAAGTTCAGGGTGTCGCTCCATGACAGTAGTCCTTCGCTGGACGTATTCCGGCGTCTCCAGCTCTGAGGGCTCGGGCTCTTTTTCTTTTTCAAACCTCGACTGCACTTCGCCCTTGCTCAGCGAGACCCACAGCCGATCGCCATCGTAGCCGCTCAGGTAGTACTTTGGAATAAAGTAATAGCTCTTTGACACCGTGCCCTTTTTTGTCTGGATGTAGTCGCGGGTTATGCTCTGGACCTTGCCGAGGTCCTCGTCGTCGCTCGACTTTACTTTTGTGCCGATCGCCTTGTCCCATGATATAATGTCACTCATGCCGCGGGACTTGTTTGCATGCAATTTATCAGCTGCAGACCAATGTTACATAACCCGTGCCCGCTTTAGCCGCGCAGCGGCTATCACTGCAGCCACGCCGCCTGCCAGGAGCGCAAGTGCTACGGGGAATTCCGGCACCACCGTTGCGCTGAATGAAACCGAGTCGGTCAGGTCCTCTGCCGTAACAGTCTCGCCTGCGTCCCACCCGGGCCGGATGTTGGTTACGTTGATGGTGACCGGGCCGGTGTAGTTGCCTTCAAAATCTATGCTCTGGCTCCCCCTGCCGCCCTCGCCGGGCTGGTCTGTCTTTTCCCACAGCACCCTGCCGTCGCCGGCATAGATGGCAATGTCATAGCTTTCCACAGGGAGCAGGGTCTCTGTCATGCCCGGGTCGGTAAAACCGCTCTTGCCGGTCTCGTTGGCCCCTGCTTGCGGAAAGTTTTCTTCGGTCGGCTGCGGAGAGCTGGCGTTCACGAATACAAGCTCTATCTGAAGGCCTGCCTGCGGGGTCGGTCCGTCCTGAGGCCACCTCAGCTGCACCAGGTAGGTGCCCTTCTCTGACATTTGCTCAAGCACGGGCTCTCCGTCGTCGGGCACTTGCAGCCGGAGGCTGCCCTGCGTCGCGTTCTCCTCCTGCGCGAATGCCGGCAGGAACAGGAGAATCATGGCCAAGGGCGCGGCCAGCGCGAGCTGCTTCATGGCAATCATAGCCCAAAATACGATATAAAGGGGGTCGAGGATTGTTCAGGAAACGCAGGGGCGGCAGGAATTTTCACTCCTGCGCCCTGCGAGGTATCTATGCACGAGGGACAGCACAGATAATCCGATCATGAAGCCTTTGCTTATTTGGCTTGGCGAACCTTCTTAGAACACCATGATTCGGTTCGGCTCCGGGTACAAAGTTTATAGAAGTGTTGACGTGGAATTTCTCATAAGATGGACGTTGAAGAGCGGCTTGCACTAGTGACGCGGGAGCCGACCGAGGAGGTCGTCACGGCTGGCGAGCTCCGGGCGCTCCTGGAAGCAAAGGCGCACCCGAAACACTACATCGGCCTGGAAATATCCGGAGTGCTCCACCTAGGCAGCCTGATCCTGACGGGGTTCAAGATAAACGACTTTATCAAGGCCGGCATCGATACGACCGTCTTCCTCGCCGACTGGCATACCTACATCAACGACAAGCTGGGCGGCGACTGGAGCAAGATAAAAAAGATCTCGCAGTACTACGCGGAGGCGTTCCGGTTCTTTTGCCCCGGCGTCAATATTGTCCTTGGCAGCGACCTGTACAGGCAGCGCGAAAATTACTGGGAGGAGTTTGTGCGCTTTTCAAAGCACATGACGCTCGCCAGGACGATGCGCTCGCTCACCATAATGGGGAGGAGCGAGGCGGAGAAGAACTTGGACCTCTCGCAGTTGCTGTACCCGCCGATGCAGTCAGTAGACATCAGGGCGCTTGACCTCGACATCGTGCATGCCGGTATGGACCAGCGCAAGATCCACATGCTGGTCAGGGAGATATTCCCAAAGCTCGGGTGGAAGGTGCCGGTCGTGGTGCATCATCATTTGCTGCCGGGCCTCTCAGAGCCTGCCGGCGCGGGCCTTGACGAAAGCGCGGCCGAAGACGCAAAGATATCCAGCAAGATGAGCAAGAGCAAGCCGGCGAGTGGGATACTCGTCCACGACGACGAAAAGGCGATCAGGGACAAGATTTCAAAGGCATTCTGCCCAGTTGGCGTGGCAGAGGGCAACCCCATTCTGGAGCTGGTGCGCTATGTCGTCTTCCACCAGTTCGAGGAGTTTGTGATAGAGCGGCCGGCAAAGTACGGCGGCAGCTCTACTTATTCGAGCTACAGTGACGTCGAGCGCGATTTCGTGGCAAAAAAGATACACCCGATGGACCTGAAAGGCGCGACGGCTATCTACGTCAACAAAATAATCGAGCCGGTGCAGCGGCATTTCAAGGGAAAAGAGCCGGAGCTATAGTCACTTTACCAGTTTTTTAACGGCTTCAACGATCTTGGCCGCTTCGGCTGCGGGCGTCTCCTTGTCCATAGTGATGTAGTAGAAATGCTCCTCGCTTGTGATAGTCAGTATCTTGACCTTCTCGTTCTCGGTAAACGTGTACTCTGTTTTGCCTATCGACCCTTCAAAATTCTTGCGGAGCTGGTTCCGGGTAGCCTCGATAAAGTATTCGTTCCTCGCTTCGTCCTGTTTCAGCAGCGGCACCACTCCCTTGCGCAGTCCGCCGGCCAGCGTGCGCCCAAACCTGTTCATGATGCCGGCGTAGCGTATGCGCGGCGATATTGCAAGGATGCCATTGCATGTATCCTTGTATTTCTTGGTCTCCGGGTCTGCCTGCGGTCTGGACATCAGATAATTTTAGAAGACAAGTAGTATATGAACTACTGTCTAGCGCATCGTCTTCAGTATGATGACGGTGTTGGTGTCAGACACGCCCTCTATCTTGCGTATGTCGTCTATGCACTTGTTTATCTCTGCTATCGCCGGCGCCGCGATTATCGCGGCAATGTCGTACTGGCCGGTTATTTCATAGACCACTTCGACGCCGCCGAGCTTCATCAGCCTGCCGGATACTGCTGACGTGTCCGCGGTGGAAGCCACTGAAATGAGCGTTATCGCGCTGGTCTTGTCGCTCGCTCCTAGCTCGATTGTAAAGCGCTTGATGGCGCCTCTGTCAACGAGGTTCTTTACCCTTCGCCGTACGGCCGACTCGGACAGCCCGATCTCGTTTGCGATCTCGACAAACGCCCTGCGGGAATCCCCCTGCATTATGCGGATTATCTTTTCGTCGGTCTCGTCGATGTTAGCTGACATTCCTTCTCTTTTCCTCGCTAGTCAATACAGCGTCCATTATATCAACTGCGCGGGAAACCGTCGTTTCATCCATTACAAGTGGCGGAAGGAGCCTAATGATGTTTCTTCCCGAGTACAGCATCAGCAATCCGTTGCGGATTCCGTCAAAGAGCACGTCCTTTACCTCAAAGCGGAGCTCTACCGCAAGCATCATGCCAAGGCCCCTCACCTCGCGGATTATCTTGTGCTTCTCCTTCAGCCGGTTGAGGTTCTCCTTAAAGTACCTGCCGACACTGGCCGCGTTTTCTACCAGCCTGTCGTCGGTCAGCGCTTCAATGGTCGCGACCCCCGCAGCGCACGCTATCGGGCTCCCGCCAAACGTTGACGAATGCTCGCCGAGCTTTGTCGCCTCCATTATCTCCGGCTTTGCGGTAATGAGCCCCATCGGGACCCCGCCGGCGATCCCCTTTGCAAGGCACATGATGTCCGGAGTGGTGTTCCAGTTCTGCCCCGCCCACATCCTGCCCGTCCTGCCGAGCCCCGCCTGTATTTCGTCAAACACCAGGACAAGTTTGCGCCTGTCGCAGATCTCCCTTATTTTTGGCAGGAGGTCGTCCGGCGGCACGATTATGCCGGTCTCGCCCTGTATCGGCTCCAGAATGACGGTGCCGGTCGTGTCGTCGATCGCCTCTTCCAGCTTGGCAGGGTCGCTGTAGGGTACGAACTTTACCCCGTCCAGGAGCGGCATGAATGATTTGCGGTATTTTTCGTTGTAGGTGACAGAGAGCGCGCCAAACGTCTTGCCGTGGTACCCCCCGTTCATGGCGATCACGCCGTGCTTGCCGGTATATTTGCGGGCAAACTTTAATGCGCCTTCGACTGACTCTGCCCCGCTGTTTGTAAAGAACATCTTGCCGTGGCCGGGCGGCGCTATCGCCGACATTTTCTCCATGAACCTTAGCCGCGTGTCGTTGTAGAGTGACATGTGCGCCGTTATCAGCGTGTCGGCCTGCTTTTTGATCGCGGCGACCACCCTGTCGTTGCAGTGGCCGACTAGCGCGACTCCATAGCCTCCCATGCAGTCGATGTATTCCTTGCCGCTCGTGTCCCATACCCTTGCGCCCTTGCCCCTTGCAAGGTTGACCGGGAACCTCTGGTAAAGCGCTGCCAGGTACTGGTCTTCGCTCATGTTGGAGTAATCACCGTGCAGTTGTTATGAGCGATGGCTGACGAGACAGGCTTGTCCACCTGGCCGGACGCGATTATCGCCTCCTTTACCCCCATCTCGAGGGCCTCGGTGCAGGCAAGTACCTTCTTTTCCATGCCAAACCCTATCTTTGGCAGCGCCGCCTTTGCCTGTTCCAGCGTCATGCCCGTGACCAGCTTTTCGTTGAGCATCAGCCCGTTGACGTTTGTGATGAATATTACCTTGTCGGCCTTTACCCCGCCTGCGACGTTCGCGGCAGCCCTGTCGCCGTCTACGTTCAAAAAGTCGTATTCTTCGCTCAGCGCGATCGGAGATATCACCGGCACGTAGCCGCTGTCTACTAGGTTGTGCACCAGCGCGGGGTCGACCGCGCTTATCTTGCCTGTGTAGCCGCCGTCGATCATCATCTTCCTCCCCTTTTCGTTTATGATCAGCAGTTTCTTCTTGCGCTCCGCCTTTAGCATGCCGGCGTCAATCCCGGCGATGCCTACTGCCTTTATCCCCTGTCGCAATAGCATGCCCGTGATAGCCTTGTTTATCTTGCCGGACATGACCATCGTGTAAATGTCCGCGGTTTCCTTGTCAGTGTAGCGGCTGCGCACGCCGCCGGGCGACACTATGAATTTCTGCTCCTTGCCCAGCTTTGTCGCTGTCGCGGTCACCTCCTTGCCGCCGCCGTGCACGAATACAAGCTTGTCCTTTTCGGCGATCGCCTTGATGTCTGCGAGGGCCGAGGGGTGCAGCCCGTCGACTACGCTCCCGCCGATCTTTATGACTATCATACCGGCGTCAGCGGGGTGAATTTCAGCCCGTCGGTCTCTTCGTAGCCGGACATTACGTTCATGACCTGTATCGCAGAGCCGGCCGCGCCCTTCATGAGGTTGTCTGATGCGGAAAGCGCCACTATCCTCTGGTTGTACTCGTCGATGTCAAAGCCCACGTCGCAAAAGTTCGATCCCACCACGAATTTTGGATCGGGGAACTTGTAGAGGCCCTTCTTGTCGCGTATGAGCCTGATAAATGGCTCGCCCTTGTACGAGTTGCGGTACATCTTCCACAGCTCGAGCTCTTCAACCGGCCTCTTCATGAACGTGTGGTTTGTAGTCAATATTCCCCTTACGATGTTGACCGCGTGGGGACTCATGCTCACCTTGATCTGCTTTTTCGCTATCGCCGAAAGCTCCTGCTCGATTTCGCCGGTGTGCCTGTGCTTTGCCGGCTTGTACGGCCTGACGACTCCGTAGCGCATCGCGTGGTGCGTGCCGGCGTTGGCCTTTGCGCCCGCGCCCGACGATCCGATCTTGCTGTCGACCACTACGTGCTCGGTGTCTATCAGGTTGTTTTCAATCAGCGGCTTTAGCGCAAGGATCGACGTCACTGCCATGCATCCCGGGCAGGACACCAGCTGAGCCTTTTTGATCTCTTCGCGGTGGATCTCTGGCACGCCGTAGACGGACTTGCTCAGCATTTCCGGGAAGGGGTGTTCCCAGCCGTACCACTTTACATAGTCTTTTGGGTTCTTGAGGCGAAAGTCGGCTGACAGGTCGATCACCTTCATGCCCCTGTCGTACAGATCCTTGACTATCTTGTTCGCCTTGCCGTGCGGCACCGACGTGAACACGATGTCGCACGCGCCTGACAGCTTGTCCATGTCCATAGGCGAAAAGGTGATGTCGATGAACCCCTTCAGGCTCGGGTGGACGCGATGCACATAGTCGCCGGCCTTTTGCCGCGACGTCACCATGCTCACCTCTATCTTTGGGTGCGTGACCAGCAGGCGCAGCAGCTCCCCGCCCACGTACCCGGAAGCGCCGACTACTCCGACTTTCATCATCTAGCAGTTCTTCTCCGTTGCATTGTGCATGTTATATGGAATTTCGCGTCAAAAATCCTCATTTATATTTTTTGGTCAGATATGACCTATTGCGGGTCAATAATGGCCAGAACTGGTCACTACTTCTTTGCAATCCTGACCGCATAGTCTATCATTGCGCCGGGGATGTCGGTCTTTGACACGCTGGCCGCGCCGTGGAACTCTACGGTGTTGTTGACTTCGTGCACGATTAGCCCGCGCTTTTTGTCCTCCATCATGTCCACGCCCACGATCCCGCCGCCGACGGCCTTCGCCGCCTTTATCGCCAGGTCTTCGAGCTCTTTTGTCATGGGCGCGAGCTCGGCCTTGCCCCCGCGGGCGACGTTCGTGCGCCACTCTCTTTCTGCGGAATAGCGGTAGATCGCGGTGACCACCCTGTTGCCGACCACGATGCACCGGAGGTCGCGGGGCGGCCTGTCTATCATCTCCTGGACGTAGTAGATGCGGGCAAACGGGCTGTCGTCCTCCTCCCTCATCTCCACCACCATGCCGGCGGTCTCTTCGTCGCGCAGCGGGAACACGCCCCTGCCCCACGAGCCCACGATGGGCTTGAGCACCAGCGGAAAGCCGGTCTTGTGTATGATTTCAAGCGCGCCCTCGGCGCTGAACGCAAACTGCGTTTTTGGCGTCGGGACGTTGCTCTTCGACAGCACGAGCGAGGTAATCAGCTTGTTGCCGCAGGTCTCGGCCGTCTTGAACTTGTTTATCACGTTGAAGCCGAGATGCTCAAGGCACGCGGTGAGGTAGAGCCCCCGGTAGTGGCTCACGCTCCTCTGCATCACCACGTCGCCAAGGGCAAAATCCTTCTTTTTGTTGTCGGTGCTTATTGCGACTGTCTTGGCATCCACTATCTGCGCCTTTACCCCCCTGCTCTGCGCCTTTTCGTACAGGACCTTCTCTTCAAAGCGCACCTTGTCGTAAATGATAGAAAGCTCTACCATTATTGTCCCCAGTCTTCGCCCACTGTTTCTGCCTTCTTCAGCTCCACCTTGTCGCCAGTCTTTGAGGC
>DASTTF010000135.1:0-5142 GCA_035760305.1 Nitrososphaera sp. | reverse complement strand
CGCTTAATGCGCAGTCTGTGCATTATATGGCATGGCAGCAGGGTCTTCTGCTCCACAGCGCAGCAGGAAGGCGCACGGCAAGGTACACATGTGGTTGCAGAGGAACGAGCTAAAACTGCTTGCCATCGACATTGTCTGCATCGCGCTTCTTTTCTTCATGCATCTCCTCACCTCAACGTTCCAGATTTTCACGCAGGAAATCGCAATCGCAGTCCATATTGTGGCAGCAGCGCTTGTTTCTTTCATAGCCCTGTCGGTGGTGTGGAAGGGGCCAGTCCCGCTGATAATATGCGTCCTCGGGATCGTCCTGATGCACAATTCGGTGATACTCCCCTACTACGCCGAGCCTCAAACCCGAGAGGTGACTTTCTGGAGCACCACGATCCTGTTGGAGGAGTTCACGCCTACCGCCGTGAGCGTGGGCGCTACCATGAATTTCTTGCTTGGCGCGTCGATGGTCGCGTTCAGCATAGTAATCGCGTACAGGCCGTCCTTGCTGTTCACAAGAAACAGGCCCGAGTCGCTTGACTCGGAATGGTCAAAGTATCCCGTGTGGCAAGACAACGCCCTGCTCGCAGACGGCCGGACGGAGCGCTCGGTCCCTGTGAAGAGCCTGATGACCAACCAGGAGCGGTACCTGCTGTGGCGCTACGAATTCATCCTTGCGAGCATCTACGGCACGCCGCACCTCGTGAGACCCGACGGGCTGGTGCCAAAGGACTCTGCCCTCTTCCGGGACAAGGAGAGCGGGCAGATGGTGGGCAAGGCCCGGTACACCGGCTTTTTCATGTGACTGGGCAAGACTTAATGCCGACCGTGTCCTGCTAAAAGCCAAAGCGCGGCTTGTCTTCCCATGAATACCGAGACCGGGTCTACATCAGAAAGGACATTATCCTAAAGCTGACCGAGTACGGCCAGCTCAACCAGACCTCTCTCTTAAGCTTTTGCGGCCTGAACCTCGTCAAGCACAAGGACATCCTCGACGACATGGAAGCCAAGGGCATAATAAAAAAGTCGGAGGAGCCGTGGGGCAACAAGAAGATAATAAAATACAGCGTCACGGAAAAGGGGAGGCAGTTTTGTCGGCAGATACTGGATCCGTACGAGGAAATGTTCCCGAGGAGGAACATCAGGGAAGCTTTCTTCAGAAAGGAACTGGCCGGTAAATGACAGCCGGTAACAAAGTTAACGAAGTGTTTTATCTGCTAGCGTGGAGAGAGGTGTTGCCGTAATGTCAGATCCGGAGAGGCGAAGAAACAACATATTCGAGGTGCTGGACGAGCTGATCTTCCACCTCAACACCACCAAGAGCATGTTCACGCTGCTAATAGTGTCGTCGTTCATACTCGCGCCGCTGGCGATCGTTGTAGCCGCGGTGATCACCCTTCATCCCGCGTTTCTTGGCCTACTCCTAAACAGGCTGCCCGGCGTCGGCACGATCATAATCGCCTTTATCGGGATCACCGTCGTCCTGTCGGCGGTCTGGCTGGCAATCGGCATAAAAGAGCGCGCCTTCTTTTCGGCCTGGAACACGAGGTTCAACCGCTTCATATCGCTGAGGGAGAGGATCGACAGGGAGCTTGAAGAAGGCGCAGGTGGCGAGGAAGGCGAGCCCGGCGGCAAAAAGCAAGATGGGCAAGACGAGGACTGACTAACCTTGTTAGTGAACGCTGTTAATTCACAAAGTCCCGCAAGTGCCTTTTAAACACCCGCCTATACACCGCCGATGTCAAACAACAAGATGTCAAAGCAAAAAACGGCCGCCCTTGCGATGGTTGGCGTGGTGGTGGCTGCGGCCCTGGTGGCGGCAGTCTCTTTCGCACCGATCGCCGCATCGGCGCAGGAGCGCGGAAACGAGGACGTACGGGTGCACAAGTTCAGGACGGCAAGCGGCATCGGCGTTGCGACCGATATTGAAACTGGCGAGGACTCTAGGTCCGCGTTCAGGGCAATATGGCACAACGACAACAGCACGGGCGAGCGCATAGTGCATCGCGGCGTGATCGTAATCTCGGTCGACGAAGAGCGGGTCAGCTACGTGATGCTGCCTGACACGTGGAAGATCGAAGGCGGCGAAGATGGCCTTACCTTTGAAGCAAGCGGGCAGGTGGAGAACGGCGGCAGAGTATTCGACGTGTCCCTGAACGGGTATCTCGGCGGGCCGGTCGGGTTTGTCAAGCGCGTTGGAACTACGTGGTCTGTCGACGGCGTCATGGCGGGCGAAGAAAGAGAGTACGAGCTGCACTACGTGATGATGGCGCCCCTTGGCAGGCTGGCAGTGATAGGGGAGTAAAACAACTCCCTGCCATTTTTTTATTTTATCGACTTGTAAAGCAGGATCCTCTTTTTCAGCGTCGCGATTTCCTCGTTCCTGGCCCTCAATTCCTTGTTGAGGCGCAATATCTCCTCTACCAGCTCTGTCCTGGTCTTGTTCGCGTGCGCGTCTGACAGGGTCACTGGCATCTCTGCCGGCGCGCCAAGATAAGGCGTCGACAGTTGCCAAATTTACAATTTGCTTTAATTTCGCTGACTAGCCTTTCATGAAGCCGAACACAAAGGCGGCCGCAAAGCTGCCAGTGAGAGGTATCCCAAAGTTTATCAGCGTGGGGGCGACCTGATCGGAAATCCCCGCGACCTGTCCAGTCGCGTTCCCGAGCCCCGTCGTGGCCCCCGTCGCGGTTGAGCCCAGCTTGTCCCAGTTTATCGTGAGGATGCCCTGGTAGTTGAGGTATGCCAGCGCGGCAAAGAACAACCCGATTATTATCATCATTATCTTTATCGCCTTCTTGACCGCGTAGCCGATCAGAAAGCCGGCTACTCCGCCAAACCCGACTGAAGTGCCAATGAAGGCCAGATCGACGCTCATGTTGGTACATTTCCCTGTTGCAAACTATTATTTGAATGATATTGAAGAAGCTTCTATGACATCTGTTTGCCGATATGGACATATCCCCGGGCAATCGATGACTCATGTTGATTGAAGTCTACTTTGACGGCCTCTGCCAGCCGGTAAACCCGGGCGGCATCGCGTGCTACGCCTTTGTCGTAAAGAGCGGCGGCGAGACCATCCACAGCGACTACGGAGTGGCCGGAGAGCCTTTTTCACAGGATGCCACGAACAACGTTGCCGAATACGCCGCCCTCATCAAGGCGCTCGAGTGGCTCATCGCCAACAATTTCAGTTCCGGCAAGGTGGAGGTCATTGGCGATTCAGAATTCGTCGTCAACCAGCAAAACGGCAAGTACAGGGTAAAGTCAAAAAGAATAGTCCCGCTTTATCGGCAGGTCCTCATGCTAAAGGACAGGTTTTCAGACATTACAATCAAGCACGTGTTGAGGGGAGAAAACAGAGAGGCCGACAGGCTGACCAACGTTGCGTACAACAGGGCGCTCCAGAAAAACCCGGAATACCTTGACAGGGCTGCAGAGCTGGAAAACAAGAAAAAGACGCGGCGCTTCTAGTCGTCCTTTTTGACCTTGCGCTCTACCTTTTCTTCCGTCACGTTGCCAGAGTCGTCGGTCTTTACCTCGTGCTTGACCTTTTCTTCATATTTCTTTTCTTCCATGCCGCCGATGGTGCAGCATGGCTAAAAGCGGTTGCAGAGGAGTCTTCAAAAGAAAGGGTTCAGGCCGACACGCTTGCCAGCTCTGCGCCTCCAAAGAACACCGAAAACGTCTTGCACCATATGACCACAGTGTCGTACTTTGCCAGGTCGGTCCCTTCGGGTATGTCGTAGTTCTGGTTGCCGCTGTTTGCCTTGAGCCTGCCGAGGTCGACAAAGTCAGACGCCTGCTTGTCAGTGGCAAGGTAGACGTACAGGTCCGGGCCGTTTGTGACTCTAAAGTCTTCCAGCCTGAGCACGTCGCTTGCATCTTCGAGGTGGATCACCTTGGCCACGCCTTCGGCGTTGTGGATCCCGTCGCCTGCGCCGGCAAAGCTGCCTGCCAATTCCTTTTCCATCATGCCATCTTCGTTCATCACCGAGTCTCCGTCTTTTTCCATCATTGCATCGTCGTTTTTATCAGCCATGGCCGCGTCCTCCATCGGCTTGTCTTCCATCGTTTTGTCGCCCGCAACGGGCAGCGGCTCGTCTATCGTGGTGTTTATGAAAAGCGGGGATGCAGCGTAAACGCCGGCCGGCACCGCTATCGCCGCCACAATGATTGCTACGATTATGCTCTTTTTCATAAGGCGTGTAACATGGATGATTATTAAAACAGTTTTTCCAGATAATGTCCAGATCTATTCCAATTCTATCCCTGATCACAACTGCAAGTCTATTCAGATCGAGTCGTCCATAACGACGAACCGGTTCTTGCTCTCATCTATCGCCGGGACGACCCTGTCCATAATGATCGAGTCAAAGTTCTTCTCCTCAACGTCGAGCGTGACGAGCAGGTAATAGTTCTCGTTTATCGGTATCGTCGCGCGGTGGAGCCTGTCGTACCTGCCAAACGCGTAGACCATCCTGCCTATCTTGGGCTCGAACCTGCCCCTGGTTTTTTGCCTGGCAATCGCGCTTGCCGCATACTGCTCGTTCTCCTCCTCGGTGAGGAGCAGTTTTACGCCTTCCCTTGACTTTTGCGTCAGAATCACGCCGTTCTTGTTGACCATCGCCACCCAGCGTATTGATTTGTGCTTTGCAAGGACGCCCTTGCAGAATGAGTTGAGGAATTCATAGTCGATTCCCAAGCGTGCTCAGGGCTTGGTATGTTTGCCTTGATTAATAAGATTGGCTGCTGTTAGATATATTAGCGGCCTCGGCCAATTACCAGTAATGTCTGAATACGAGTCGGGCACGTTCCGGTGCAGCGATTGCGCAAAAGAGTTCCTGACCAAGGAAGAGGCGGACAGGCACCACCGCGAGCACCACTCTGACGTCGAAGTGGGCGAATAGCGTTTCTAAACTGACCAGTCGGTCAGTTATCCTTATTAGACGCTGCGGGATTGAAAATGCCGTTAGTTAACTTGCCCAAGGTGACGAGCATGTATAAGGCTGAGATCAGGGAAAAGATAATCCAGGCCGCGATAGAGAGTTTCTCCCAGACCGGCTACGACCGGACAAAGATGGAAGACATTGCAAAAAGGCTCGGCCTGAGCAAGGGCACGATCTACCTCTATTTCAAGAGCAAGGAAGACCT
>DASTTF010000134.1:0-12536 GCA_035760305.1 Nitrososphaera sp. | reverse complement strand
ACGCAGGATCAGAGTGGTGGGAAAAGAACGGCGGCAACTCCTATATTTCGCCAGAGGTGTGGAAGCTGCTCGAAGAGTCTGACGCCTGCTTCAAAGGGCCGACGACCACCGTGCCGGTACCAAACGCGCCGCGCAGCGTCGCGGTGAGCATCCGGCAGAAATTCGAGCTGGGCGCCAACATCAGGCCGATCAAGACGTACAAGAACGCCGAAAAACAGCTGGACTTTGTGTGCGTGCGTGAAGCCACCGAGGGGCTGTACGCGGGAATCGAGTTCAAGACGAGCGACGACTCTGCCATAGCGATACGCAAGACGACCAGAAAGGGCTGCGACCGCGTTTCCAAGGCAGGATTTGAAGTCGCGAAAAAGAGGGGCTTTGACAAGGTGTACGCTATCACAAAGCGCAACATACTCAAAGAGACCGACGGCATATTCTGGAGCGCGGTGGAAAACGTGCAAAAGCAGTTCAAGGGCATACAGGTTGAAGAATACTACATCGACAACATGACCCAGCAGCTGGTAAAGAACCCGGAGAGGTTCAACAAGAGCGTGCTTCTGAGCACCAACCTCTTCATGGACATTGTGTCAGAGTGCGCTTCGGGCCACGTGGGCTCGATAGGCAACGTGTATTCCGGTAACTATGGCGAAAAGTACGCGATGTTTGAGCCGGCCCACGGCAGCGCGCCAAAGTATGCTGGCCAGAACAAGGTCAACCCTGTCGCCACGGTGTTGTCGGGAGCATGGATGGCGGAATACCTTGGAGAAAAGCCGGTCTCGGACGCGATATTCAAGGCCACCGAAGACGTGATCAATGAAAACAAGTACGTGACGTACGACCTGGGCGGCAATGCGACCCTGTCGCAGATGGCAGACCAGATTGCGTCGCGGTCCGGCAAGCTCTTGAAAAAGTGATCACGCCAGCTCAACTACAGAGAGCGTCTCGTAGAACACCCTTTTTTCCCTTACCACTTTTCTGCTCATCTTTTTCTCACTCACAAATTGATCAAGCGTGGAAGAGTCTGCAAGTGATGAGACTACAAGCAGCATCCTTCCGCCGCGGGCGAGCAGCGGCAGAGCAGATCGTACAAAGTGTATTGTCGCTTCTATTCCGGCCGGACCGCCGTGCACGGCCTTGTCCCTGACCTCGTCATCGGGCAGGTAGGGAGGGTTGCTCACTATCAGGTCGAACCTGCCGGCAAACGCCGACGCCGCGTCGCAGCAGGCAAGCATTGCCCCCGACCTGCCCCGGCAGTGCTGGAGTGCCCGGAGGTCAATGTCAGAGCCGGCCACGTTTGCAAAGTTTTTTTCAAGCAGGTTGAGCAGGACGCCGGAGCCCACCCCTATTTCTAGGGCCCACCTGCCGCGGTACTGCTTTATGCAGTCGGCCAATAGAAAGGTGTCGTCAGACGGGACGTACATTACATCAATTCTGCCATCCTGATCAGATCGTCTGGTGCAAGCTGGTCTATGCGTTTGTCGCCAAAGTCGGCTTTGACGCCCATTTTGGCGGCCACAGTTGATGCTTTCTTGTTCCTCTTTGAGAAGAGGAGGTTGAGGCTCTTTACCGTCTCTTTTGCGACAGTGTTGACCGGGATTATCCTGATGACCGCGGATTCTACCTTTGGTTGCGGCTCAAATGACTTTCTTCCAACGCTGAATAGTTTTTCAATAGCAAAGCAGTGGGCGGCCAGCGCGGATATCGCGCGGTAGTTCTTGCTGCCCGGTTTTGCGGCGAGCTTTTCTGCAAACTCCTCCTGCACCATCACTATCGCTCGTTTGAACTTCTGCGCAGCCAGCCATTCAAAGGCGTCCCTGCTGCGCGAATAGGGGAGGTTTGAAGCAAAGGCGTCAAAGTGTAGGTTTTCGGTTTTGAACAGATCCGCGTTTACAAGCTGTAGGTTCTCGAACTGCAGCCGCGCCTGCGCAAGCTTGTACAGCTTGCGATCGACTTCGTACGAAACCATACTCTTTGCGGCCTTGCACAGCTCTGCCGTAAGGATTCCATGTCCGGTGCCTGCTTCAAGCACTGTCTCGCTCTTGCCCATTTTGACAGCGTCGACAATTTTTGCAAGTACCCGCCGGTCAACAAGCATGTGCTGGCCGAGTGATCGGGTAATGCCGGGCAATTACTTTCGTACGAAAAGGTTCATTCTGGCCTGCCCCATTATCTCTTCGATGATTCTCTTGGCCACGAGCTTGGAGGGCTCCCTCAGCCCCACCCTGCTCTGGAGGTCTGTAAAGTTCTCGAACTTTTTCTTGTCCCTTTCCTTGATTATCGTCATCATGTAGGTCTTGCCGATGCCTGGGATGAGCTCCAGCGCGTGGATCCGCGGGGTTATCGGCTGCGACATGTTGATGTATTCCACAAAGCGCTTTTCATTGGCAACCACGATCTTTTCGACGATGATTGGAAGCTCGTTCTTTGAGGTCTGCGAAACGTCGTTGTACTCCAGCCTGCCAAGCACGCTTGCGACCTTGTCGCGCCCCTCGCGCCCGATGTAGAGCCGCTCGCCGATTTCGACATTGACATTCTGGACCCCCAGCAGCTCCAAGAGCGTCAGCCGCTCTTCGCCTATCGCCTGGATGATTACGCCCTCCCTGCCCCTGACCGTTATCGACTTGCCCCTTGGAGTAAAGTCGAGGACGTAGGCGTACTCTTCATATTTCCGGGGCTGGCCGTGCTCGCCGTGGCCATAGTGACCCGGTGCAGCGTCCGGTGTCAACGGTGGTTGTCCTGACAATGTTCAATCCCTATAATGCGAGAGTGGGTATTTAACTTTGGGTGCCTTCCTTCAGGATATTCAGCATCTTTTCCAGGGTATCGGTGAGAATGAGTTTCTTCCACCCAAAGGTAAAGGCTCTTAGCTCCTCAAGCGACACGGGCATGATGTTGACCACTTCGACCGCTTCTTCCTCTGTCAGGTCGCACTGGTCAACCAGCTGGCGCACCATCTTCTGGGCCTTCTTCGATTCGGCCTTGGCGAACTTTGTCACGTAATCAGCTGTCCACCTCTGGATCTGGTCCATGTCGTCGGGCTTGACCGATTCCAAGATCTCTTTTACGTGCGGGAGCGTGACGATCTCTTTCTTGATTATTTCAGTCATTTGCTGTCGGCACCTGCTACGGACATTTGTGCAGTACCTGCCAGCGGCTTGATGTGGTTGAACCGGGTCTGTAGTATCTTTTTCTTGTCGCCAAATATCACCGCGACTCGCAGGGTGCGCCTTCCGACCAGCTCCACCTCGCCTATCCTGCCGTGGAACCTCCTGTGCGGCATTGTGTCGTGCTCCCTCGGGTCGATGTCGACAACGACCTTGTCTCCAACCTTGTAATCGTGAAGCAGATATGATATGCCCCTGACAACATTGTCCTTTGTCAGGATAGAGCGGGCCTTTCTCCTAGTGCCGTGTGAACGCATAACAAACCAGTGCCACCAGCCTTAATTTAATATTATCTACCTTCGCCGACGTCTGAAATGCCGCGCTCTGACAGGGTGAACAGGATCTCCCTCTCCGCGTGATAGGGGCTGTCGACCATCCTTGCTATCCTGTTCTTGCCCGAGCGCTTGAGGTGTATCCTGTACGTGCTGGTGTGCGCGACGACGTTGCCGCCTGTAGGGCGGACCGTGTCGCCGAAATAAGCGTCAGGCGACGCCTGTATCTGATTTGTCAGCACCACCGCCACTTCGTAGGTTTCCGCTATCCTTACCAGGATATGCATGAACTTGTTCAGGCGCTGCTGCCGCTCTGACAGTGTCGCGCGGCCGATGAATTCCGCGCGGTAGTGGGCTACTGCCGAGTCGACTACTATCAGCCTGGCGTTGTTGTCTTCGATTACAGAGCCGGCCTCTTCAATGATGAGCTCCTGGTGCGCGCTGTTGTACGCTTTTGCTACAATGACGTTTTCAAGGGATTTTCGCGGGTCAAAGCCCCGCGCTTCGGCAATCGAAATTATTCTCTCCGGCCGGAAGGTGTTCTCGGTGTCAATGTACAGAGCCTTTGCCGCAAGGCCGCCTGCCAGTGCGTCCTGCTGCACAAGCACGCAAAGCGTGTGGCATAGCTGGGTCTTGCCCGTCCCGAATTCGCCGTAGACCTCTGTCACTGCCTTTGTCTCCAGCCCGCCGCCAAGCAGGTCGTCAAAGCTTTTGGAGCCCGTTGATATGCGGTCCCTGCGCTTGCTGTAAAGGCTGGTCGCCGTGACAAAGCTTTTGTCAATTATCCCGAGGTCCTGCAGCATCACCCGGGCCTTGTTGCATATCTCGACCGACTCGTCCATCTCCATCCCGGTGGCCTCGGCCACGTCGACCGGTCCCCTCACCAGAAGGTCGCGGATCGACCGAAAACCGGCCTCCCTGAGGCGTTTTTCCGTGGCCGGCCCTATCTCCTCAATGCGAGAAAGCGCGAGCCGTCCCGGAGCGTCCTCTGAAGCAGCCAAGTGCTACTACTTTTGCGGGTGCCACTAATTAGCATTGACGAAACGACGAAATTCGGCGCGAGCGCCGATGGAGCAAAATATATATCTTTGTTCTTTCTGGTCTACCTAAGATATAGGGATATGATGGAAAGCAAGACGTTGGTCGTGACGGCTCTTGCGACTGTCATGGTGCTGTCATCATTCGTGTACTTCTTCCCAATGGCAGAGGGGCACGGTGTACAGGCACAGCTTCAGAGCAGATTCGTAAGGATTGATAATGAACAATTTACTGACCAGACGCTGAACACAGGCGAGCAGCTAACAGTAACCGGCGAGCTGAGAAGCTTGGTTAACAGGCCGCTCAGAGCGTGGCTGTCTCTATTCAGCGAGTCAGCGAATGCAGGCAACAGATGGGAGTTCTTGACGAGAGACCCGCCAGGCAACATATTCGACATTCCACCAGGCGAAACAGTTCCATACTCAATAACCGTAAGGGCACTCGAACCAGGAACATACCACGTACACACACAGCTTAACGTAGAGCATGTAGGTCCAGGTCTCGGCAGGGGTGCAACAGTGAACGTAAACGGCGATGCTATACTGAAGCCAATCCCGTACAGCAACATTGTCTACCAATGCGTAATCATTGGCGCAGGCCTTGGCGTGACTTTCGCAACAAGACCGTGGCAAGTAATCTAAGCCACGACCCTCTTTCCTTTTAATTTTTAATTTCCCATCTAAGCCAGCGTATGCTTTCCAGAAAAACAATTACTGCTTGGCAGGCTGCTTTACGAGCTCGTACTTGGACGTATATCCGCGCGGGTTTATCATCATCCCTTTGTAGTCATAGGTTGACGAGTTGCCCACGATTACCGTCGTTATCATGCCAAGCATGTCTTGGTGATCCAGCATCCTGTCAAGAGTCGTCATGACCACCTGCTGGCTCTCGCGGTACGCGCCCTTTACTATTGCCACGGGCGTGCCCGGCTTGCGGTGCTTCAGGAATATCTCCCTCGTGTCGCGCAGCTGGTGTATGCGCTTTTTGCTTGCAGGGTTGTAGATGACGGTGACATAGTCACCCATGGCTGCAGCTTCTACCCTCTTTACTATAATGTCCCATGGCACCAAGAGGTCGCTCATGCTGACTACTGCAAAGTCTGTCATCAGGGGCGAGCCCACCAGAGCGGCACATGAATTAAGCGATGACACTCCGGGTACGCATTCGACGTAAATGCCTTTTTCCCTGTCCCAGCCCTTTTCCGCCAGGATTTCATAGATGAGCCCGATCATGCCGTAAATGCCCGGGTCGCCTGACGACACGAGCGACACCACCTTGCCCTTTTCTGCAAGGTCGATTGCCTGGTTGGCGCGGTCGACTTCCTGCGTCATGGCGTAGCGGTGGACCTCCTTGCCCGCTATCAGGTCTTCTACGAGGGTGACGTATGTGTCATAGCCGATGATGACCTGGCTTTCGTCGATTACCTGCTTTGCCCGGTACGTCATGTGATCGTGGTTGCCAGGTCCTACTCCAACTACATACAGCTTGCCCTTGACGCTCATGTTCGCAAAAGTTGAGATTGGGTGAATGCAATTTATCCTTTTCCAGCGGCTTTTGCCAGTTCGAACTCGCCGTGCAGCGCCCTTACCGCTTGGTCACAGTCGCTGTCGCTCACCACGAACGCCAGGTTGAGCTCCGACGACCCCTGTGCGATCATTATGACGTTTACGCCGCGCTTTGCCACCGCGCCAAAGACTTTGGCCGCCACTCCCTTTATGCCGCGCATGCCCGAGCCCACCACCGCGATCACTGCGACGTCGTCGACGACGTTTATCTGCTTGATCACCTTTCCGAGCAGGCTCAGCTCCAGGGTTGTTGTGGCCTTGTCAAGGTCGGTCTTTCTGACGACCATCGAAATGCTCGACTCTGACGGGCTCTGTGATATCATCATGATGTTGACGCGGTTCTTTGCCAATGTGTCGAATATCTTGGCCGCCGTTCCAGGGGCGCCCACCATACCGCCCCCGCTCACGTCAATGAGGGCGGTGTGGCGTATCACGCTCACCGACTTGACTATTTTCTGCGACTCTTTGCCAGGATTCTGAGTGATGACCGTTCCCGCGTGCTTTACGTTGAACGTGTTTCTGATCCTTATCGGGATCTTGGTTTCAATTACCGGCTCTAGCGCGCGCGGGTGTATGTACTTTGCCCCAAATAGCGCCATCTCCATCGCTTCTGCAAACGACACTTCGCGGAGCACCTGCGCGTCCTTTACTATTTTCGGATCCGCCGTCATCAGGCCGTCGACGTCGCTCCAGAGCCACACTTCTTCCGCGCCGATGCTTGCCGCGACTACGGTCGCCGTGTAGTCGGAGCCGCCCCGGCCAATGGTGGTGATGTTGCCGTACTGGTCGGCGCCGATAAAGCCGGTGATCACCGGCGCGATGTCTTGCTTTAACATCGGCTCTAACTTGTGGCTCACCCGGAGCTTTGTAGTGTCCATCAGCGGCCGGGCTTCTCCAAAGTTGCCGTCCGTCAGTATGCCCGCCTCCTTGCCCGTGAGGTGGGCCGACTTTATCCCAATGTCCTGCAGCGCGAACGAAACTATTGGAGTCGAGAGGCGCTCGCCAAACGACATCAGGTAGTCGAGGGACTTTGGCGTCACCTCGCCCAGGAGCACGATCCCGCCAAGTACGTCTTCCAGCTCGCTGACTGTTTTTTTCACGACAGCCACGGCTTCGCCCCTTAACTTTTTGTCTGAAATCGCGCCCTCTGCAATGTCGGTGTGGATCTTGGCCGACTTTTTCACAAACTCGTCTATCGATGTCTTGTCGCCGCGCTTTACGCTGTCTGCTATCGACAGCAGGCCGTCGGTCATGCCCCGCACCGCTGAAACCACGCACACGATGTCGTTGCCCTTCTTGTGCGTCTTCACCAGCTGCGCGACGTGCCTGACCTTGTCTGGGGAATCCACCGCAGTTCCGCCAAACTTCATTACAAGGCGCATGCTAATCCTGGACCCGGGGTGCCAGATAGAAATGTATCCTGCCAACGTTTGCTATCTTGAATTCCAGCCGGAGCGGCATCTTGCTTGAATATTCCGCGCTGACAGAGCCGCCCATCGATACCACGGCCTTGGTTATTTTCGACAGGTAGTCGAGGCTGTAGGTCGCCTTGCTGTCTTCCTTTACCGCCAGCTCTTCGAGCCCCTCGTTGCCTGCCTCGAGCGCAATGTCGGCCTCGCCCGAGTCTCCCCTGCCGGAAAAGTTGATCTTGCCCGACTTGCTTTCGATCGAAATGTATTCCGAGACTACCTGGACGTCGGACAGCACCTTGTCAAACGCCGTGGCCGTGAGCACCGCCTTTGAGTTAAAGTTGAGCTTTGGCAGCGGAGTCGAGCTGGCCGAGCTTTCTATCAGGCGCGTCTTGTATTCCCGCTTGTAGCCGTTTGACATCTTTACGTGCAGCGTGCTGTCATCGCCCAGGGAAATCTCTATCGCGTCCTTTTTGTCAGCCCTCTTGATCAGCTTTGAAAATTCGTCGACCCTGATTCCGAACTTAACCAGACTGTCGCACTCGTACGTTTCAAACGCGTGGTTGGGCCAGTGTATGTCGATAAGCGCGATGTGGGACGGGTCCATGCCCCGAAAAGAGATGCCTTCGGCGGCAGCTTCAAATGTGGCTTCGTCAACGAGGGTCGAGATTGCGGACGCAACGGCCTTCCACTCTTCAGGCGACTTGCTCCTAGCTACAAATACCAAATTATCTATGTGGCAGCTTTATCGGATTTTAAAGATATCGGTACCGGCTAGGCGTAGTTGCGCCACGTGTGGCTGCACTTTGTGCACCTGTAGAATTGCGTGGTGGCTTCGTCTGCCGACCTCGTCTGCAGCATCCACCAGAACGCCATGTCGTTCTTGCACTGTGGGCACTCGATGCTGGTCGTCGGAAGCGCGTCGATGGTCTCCCCTTCCATCACCTTGAGCGAAGCGTCAGAGCCTGTTTTTCTAATCTCCTGCTTTTTGGCCTTTTCTTCATGCCCCCTCTTGGTCTTGAAGCCGCACTTTGCGCATGCAATTATTTCTTCGCCGGGCGCGGGCCGCAGGCGTGTTTCGCACTTTGGACAGAAACGCAAGGCGGAAAACCCCGTTACTTTTTGAGGGCGGCCTTAACCATGCTGAAAAGTTCTTTTGAATATTCCTGGGCTGAAGCAGAGGCGTCCTGGATGACTTCCATCGGGTCCTTCCTCTTTGTCGTCACTCTCATCAGGTATTCCTTTGCCAGCGGGTGCTTTTGGATGACGCCGGCAAAGTCCACGCTTTTTTCCTTCAGCAACTCGTGCTGGACGATGTATAAAACAGAGATATCCTCTTCGCGTATTTTTAGCTCAATCTCGTTGTCCTTGACGTCTGAAATTTCGACCTGCATGAACGCAATACAGACAACTACTTATTGAGGATATAAATGATACCATCCAGCAGATGGCAGACAGTTTCATTGCCGGCGCCACCCTTGCAAAGTCTCAGGACAGCGTCAAATCCGGCCAGCCGCTCACCCTGAGCCTCAACTTCAAGGTGGACGGCGCGATAAGGGAAGTGTTTTCGCAAAAAAACTGGGAGCGTGCCTACAACAAGCATGACAACGGCTTTCGGATGACCATTGAAGTCGACCTAAAGTCTGGAAGAAAAACAGTCATGCCGATAAAATTCGTAAGGAAGGCCGCGCTGTTCTGGACCCGCAACCCCAAGATTCCCTACAGGATCTGGGTGTCGGTCGTAAAGGACGACGCGCCGTTCTACCCGCTTGCAGAAGAGGAAGCAAAGTCGCTGCTGTTTGACGTCAACAAGGTGATCGAATTGAGCGGAAGCGATCTCGATTCTGGCGCCCAAAAGCTTTACGCAGACATTCGCGTGTCGTGGGGCAAGCACGACTATACCGAGCCGGGTGAGATCAAGGGCAGGTCAAACGAGATAGAACTGATGCGCATGGCTGCCTGACGTGTGTGGCCTGTATCTTTGCAAATTTTTATAGTAGATTGTTTCACGCGTTCCACATGACCGGCATGTTCTCGGGCAAACGCAACGGCGAGGGAAGCTGCGGCTCTGGCATGAGCCTGCTAATTTTATCCAACTCCGAGGATTTATAAGATTAAAACGCATAAGGAACGCCAATGCAGACGAACGTTCCCGGCAAAGACGCCGAGCTTTTTACAGCCCTGCCAAACGGCAGGATAAAGTGCACGGCGTGCGCCAGGCTGTGCGAGATACCGGAAGGCAAGATCGGCCTCTGCGGCATCAGGGGCGTAATGAACAACAAGCTGCGGCTGTTCGTTTACGGCAGGGTAATCGCCGGCCACGTCGACCCCATTGAAAAAAAACCGGTGACCCACTACATGCCGGGAAGCGATATTTTCTCTATAGCTACAAGCGGCTGTAATTGGTTGTGCGCGTACTGTCAGAACTATGACATTTCCCAGAGGCGCAAGGTGGAAGGCGCGGAGATGACGCCCGAGCAGGTCGCGGAAACCGCGGCAAAATATGGCACGCAGGGAATAGCCTACACCTACAACGAGCCCTCTATCTTTATCGAGTTTGCCCGGGACTGTGGCATCGAGGCGCACAAGCGCGGCATATTCAACATCTTTGTGTCAAACGGCTACGACACTCCCGAGTCGGTGAGCATGATGGGCCAATTCCTGGACTGCATCACCGTCGACTTCAAGGGGAGCGGCGAGCAGAAATTCGTCAGGCGCTACATCGGAATACCTGATGCAAACCCGATCTTCCAGACGCTAAAAGAGATCCGCGACAGGACAAAGATCCACGTAGAGATAACCGACCTGATAGTGCCGCAGGTGGGCGACGACCTTGACGCAGCGAGAAAGCTGTGCAGGTTTGTGCATGACGAGCTTGGGCCTGACACTCCGATACATTTCCTGCGGTTTCACCCCGACTACAAAATGATGGAGTTTGACAGCACGCCAGTCGAAACGCTGGAGAAGCACCACGCGATAGCTAAGCAGGAAGGGCTGAAATACGCCTACCTCGGCAACGTGCCGGGCCACCCGCTTGAAAACACGTTCTGCCCGGAATGCAAGAACGTCGTCATCGGGCGCTACGGCTTTGCCATCGAGTCGTGGAACCTTGACAAAAATAATTGTTGCAAGAGCTGCGGCTATCCTATTCCAGTAATTGGCAAGCTCCACAAGGCAAGAAAGAACCCCTTCCAGTTCGTTCATTAAGTTAAAATTGCGCCTGACAGGCAAGCTTTTCACCGGGGTCGTTGTCTAGCATGGTATGATGCCAGCCTTGGGCGCTGGAGGCCGCTGGTTCGAATCCGGCCGACCCCACCATTTTATACAGCCTGCAAGCTAAGACAGCAACTGCGCCGGCAACGGGCGATTGTCTAGACAGCTGTTTCAAAAGGGCGGTGCATCTAATCCAGCATAATCGATGCCAACAATCACAGCAGGCTATCTTACGGTGAAGGCTTATGTAGCATATTCTCCATAGTTGAAGCAATATGTCAGACAACAGAATACTGGTTGTTGAGGACGACCCCGACCTGCTGGACATGGTCAACCGGTATCTGAAGCAATGGAAATTTGCCGCCGATCCCTTCAACGACCCCCTTGAAGCACTGGCGCATTTTAAGGAAAACCCTGGCAGTTATTCCCTTATCATAACAGACATCAAGATGCCCCAGATGAACGGCATTGACATGGCAGGCGCGATGCAAAGGGCCAAACCTGGCATCAAAATCATATTGATGACCGCGTACGACGTGATTCCAGACGATCTTGAAAGCAACCTCCCCATAGTAAAGTACAAGGACATTCTCAAAAAGCCGTTCAGGCTCTTGGAAATATGCAACGCGGTGAAAAAGCAGATGCAAACTGCGTCCTGATTTAACTACCGATTAGAAGGGCAATTGGGATTGCCGCACTTGTCATTTATCTACCCGCCGCGTTTGCAATGCTTGCATTTTTCATAAACCATCATTTTTGGTTGGGAATCATCGCGCACGTTCAGTTTTCAATTTTTCGGTTGACGCGGATTTATCATTTTTCCCAAATTCAATTTGCTCGCAGATTACAGCATCCGCTGGCTTGTAGAAAAATGAAAAAGAAAGGAAAAAGGGAGATTTAATCCCACTTGCTCCACGCGGCCATCCATCTGTATGTCCACGTGTTAAGCTTTGCACCCAACGCAGCGATCGGCACTGTCAGCACCGCTCCTGCTCCCGAAGCCAAGGCTACGGGACTGTTGTAGAACTTCCCTACCTGGGGCTCGATCGGAGTCATGTACGCAGGCAGTGTCGGTCTAGGATACTTGAACGCCACCTCCAATGGATCTCTCACGAGCAACAGGTTGACCATGTTGAACAGCGGGAACGATAGTCCAACCAGTGTTCCACCGATGATGATTGCAGCGTGCTTGTTCCGCCTTGTAGCCCAGTATGTGAGATCCAACAGCATTGCTGAAGGTATCCAGATAGGAACTACAATGAAGTCGTACGGATAGCCCAGTGCGAACCATGCACCTTTTGCGACCCATGTGTAGATTGTCATGATTGTGGCGTAGTATGTGGCCGTCCCTGGTACTCCTGTGAAGAGCATGTAGTATATCGCGCCTACCGCAAGCATCGTCGATTGCGAGACCGAGAATACTACGAAGGAGGTCCACATCCAGTCTGTGTAGAAGATATAGTCTCCTGCGTTGATGGTTAGCAGCGTGCTGTTGACAGCAACCACTACTATGAACAAATAGTGCGTTGTACGTCTAAGCCAGACCATTATCTACCCAGACATAGACGTAGTATATTAATTTTTATGCCGTGCCCGAGGCGGTGCGAAATTCAGACTTGGCATCAGGACATTCTGCTTGCAGGCAGGTGTGGCGTAGGCAAGCATAGCTTGAAGAATTGAAAAACTAAAAACAAAAAGAGGAATAAGAGGGACGTTTACGCCCTGACTGGCTTCTCGTGGGCGATCTTCATGATGAAGAAGAACCCGAGTGCCTCAATAACGGTCAGGACAGAAAGCGCGTAAAGACCGCTTGGCAGCGGGTATGCCCAGGGGTAGACGGAGACGCCCACATAGACGCCGCCTGCGGTTGCAGCCCAG
>DASTTF010000133.1:0-10588 GCA_035760305.1 Nitrososphaera sp. | reverse complement strand
ATGCAAAGAGGAAAGGCGGCACGATGACAGCCAAGATTGAAGGACAAAACAAGTGGATCACGGTGATCCAGAACGCTAGTAAAAGCTAGCTCAACTAGAGTGAATAGCAGCCCAGCAACAACATTCTTTCAAAATGCAGTTTGGACAGTCTCTGGCAGACGCGCTAGATTTGCATTCACAAGGAAGGCAGCCACAGTCAGCGCATTTGATTTCCATACCTTCTCAATGCTTATGCAGTGGGTACTCTGTTTTGAGCTTTTTGTACAAATCTTCGCCACATATCCAAGGAAAATCAGGTATGCCAACAACCTTTATCTTGCCATCGATAATAGTCGTTGGAACTGAAGTCACGCCATAGTCTTTCATCTTGCCTTTCAAGTCGTCATTCAGATTGTTTACATCATAGACTGTTTGGATACAGCCTTCACATTTACCGATTTGAATATCGTCTGTAATGTGTGTACATAATGGACAGCCACCAGAGAAGATTTCGATTGTATGATGCTGTTTCATGTACCACTATTTGGCATTTCAAGGATTTAAACACAAACAATTATGTGATGCAGAGGGATAGCAAACGACAGTTAACAGGGAGAATTTTTGCGAGCAACAAACGATATGTTAAACAGAACCAATCACGAGAGCGTTTAAATATTAGGCCAGCCTAATTAGGCACGCCTAATAACGGGAAGTCTGGCGTTGGCATCTACCAACAACGAGTCATCAAACACCCGCCTGCCCAGTCGGCAACGTGCTGGGCAGGCTTACCACTTCCCGGCAGGGCAGGAAAATAGACATGCTGGCAGCAGTAGGGCGCGCAATCAGAGAAATCGTCGCAATGAAGATCCATTTCCGGTACCACGTAGTTTCGCGCCTGCCAGAAGCAGGCTGCGAATATTGCAACATGCGCTAGCTTTTCCTTATCTGGTCCACCAGAGTCCCGGGCATGATCTCGTCAGCTCTTTTGAAATCTACCGAGTCAACAGCGGCGTATTGCGGCAGCACGTCAAATTTTTGCGCCTTTGTCAGGTCATGCCAGCCGAACTTGATAAAAGCCCTGCCGCCGTAGCTGCTCTTGAATTTGTGCAGGCTGTCCAAACTTGAAAACGACCGGTAAAGCACGTGGTTTATCTGGTCCGGCTTTGTCTCCACCGGGTGCGCGATAAACTCGTATTTTGCAGGGTGCTCAACAAATATGGCGTGGAACAGCTGGCTTGTCATCACCCTTTCCCAAGCCCGCTCGGCGCTCTGGCGCAGGTCAAATATAGGCGCAATGACGTGCTGCCGCTCGTCGCCAAAGTAGCCAATGCCGAGAAAGTCCGAGAACCTGACGAAGGGGGCATCATGCAACCTGCCTCATTGAGGCCGGAATCGGTATTTAATGCTACGGCAACGTTATATCATTGGGCCTGCAATAATCTTGCAATGTTCCACAAGATAGGCGCGGTCATACTCCTTGTATCGGACATGAAGAGATCGACAAAGTTCTACCGCGATACCCTTGGCATGAAGCTAAAGAAGCAGTCAAAGGACTGGACGGAATTTTCAGAGGGCGGCACGGTGCTTGCGCTCCACCCGGCGAGCAGGAAGAGGATCAAAAAGAACAACAGCATGCTGGTCGGCTTTTCGGTGAGCGACTTTGACGACGTGATAGGCGGCCTGAAAAAGAAAAAGGCGAAATTCTACAAAAAGCCGAAAGACGAGCCTTTTGGCAGGCACGCGATAATCCAGGATCCTGACGGCCACCTGATTTCAATAGTCCAGATGCCGCAGGAAGAGATGACACAGATCTCGTACTATCACGGCTTTGCGCCGGCCTGATCGCGGAACCACACGTACACAGGGATTAGAGGATGCGCCAGGCCAGTTTCCTGCGCGCCTTTCCTGTTGTAGCACGCCATGACCATCCTGCCAGAGAGCGCCGGGCGTATGTCAGACGGGAGCTCTGCGTCCTTTAACGGGCCGTAAAGCTCAAAGAAATAGTCCTGCCTGTAGTGGGCGACGTGCTGGGCAAAGCAGTCGGATATTATCGCCGGGTCGCCTGCCATCCGGTCAGGCTTGTTTTCGACCGCCAGCTGCAGCTGCCTGTTGATGTACTTGCTCCTGACGTATTCAGAGTCAAGCTTGCTCGCAGAGCTGTTGGAGTAGATGTCGATCTCTTGGCCTAGCTGAGAGGCGGTGCGCTGCGCAAAGCCGTTGACCTGCTCTATTTCGCCTTCGCCGACCCCGCCGCCCTTGCCGTACAGGTACATCATGCACACCAACTCGTCGCGGCCAACAAAGGGAAAGCTGCGTCTGCCGGCGACAAACTCGGCGATGCGCGACGCAATGTCGTCTGGCAGCACCATGGCCATGTACGAGTCAGCGACTATCATGCCGGCGGGAAACAAAACATTTAACACGCATATATGCATCTCGCATAGAGATGTCGGAAATAGACAGCACGAAAAAGATCTACCTTATAGTCCACGGCCAGCGCCAGCTTATAGAACCAATAAAGAACAAGCTTGCGAGCAGGTTCAAGCGGGAGAACATGCAGCCCGCGTCGCTTGACAAGGCCGGCGAGGCAGGCGAGTACGTGGCGATGCTCTGGCCGCCAATGGCTCCGAAAGAGGTGGTTGTCAGCCAGATTACCGGCACGGGCGGCTCTGGCAAGGGCATGGGCGCTTGGAGCTCTATCGAGCAAAAAGAGATTTTCCGGGTGCCTTTGTAGCGCTCTCGACATCAAGGGAATAATTAGCTGAGCTTATGGTTTACCGGATTACACACCCGCAATTAATAGCGAATCCAAGTAGAAATCGCAATGACTGGTTTCGATAAGAACTGGAGTAGTCAAAATAGGGTGAACGCCGGCGAGAAGCTGAAGGAATCGCTGAGGCCGCAGGGCCCGCTCAAGCCGAGGATCGAGACTGCCGTTAACAAGCTGCAGTTGCAGACATCAAAGTTAGACACAATGATCACAAAGCTGAACGAGAGGGACGCGTCGCTGTTCCGGAGGGTGGTCGACTCTATGCAGAGGCACGACGCCGACAGCGCAAAGGTGCTCTCAAACGAGCTTGCGGAAGTGCGCAAGATCTCTAGGACCCTGAACCAGGCCAAGATGGCGCTGGAGCAGGTGTCGATGAGGCTATCAACTATACATGACATGGGAGACGCAATGGTCGCGCTCGGCCCGGCAATGGCCTCGATAAAGGGCCTCAAGCCGAGCCTCGGAAGGTTCGTTCCGGGCGCGGACGGCGAGATAAGCAACATGCACAACCTGCTAGGCAGCATCATGACAGAATCGCTCCAGAGCAACGGCCTCGGAATAGAGGTCAACACGGCCGGCGGAGGCGACATCGACCAGATCATGATGGAAGCGTCGGCAGTGGCAGAGCAGAAGGTGAACGACAAGTTCCCCTCAATCCCGGCCGGCAGCTACAGGATCTCAGACATCGAGAGCCAACAGTGATAGATATGGGAAGAGCAATAGCACTGGCAATATTTGGGGCGATAGGGTTCGCAATAGGGTCCCTGTCGTTCCTGGCAGCGCCCCTGGTTGCAACCTGGGTGCCGACTATAGTGATAGACCAGGCAATAGCCTTTGCCATGGTAAGCGGCGCCGCGGGTGCAGCAATCAGCACTACGGTAGTAAGCATGTGGGCAAAAAGAGCGTAAACCCTACTCCTTCTTTTCTTCTTTTCTTATTCCCTTTCTGTATCCGTGCGTAAACCCCGCGTCGTACACCTTCGAGTATTCGTATTTCGCCGGCGCGATCACGTCGCCGACGATTATCAGCGCGGTCTTGATTATCTTTGCCTCCCTTGTCTTTTTCGCAATGTCGCCCAGCGTGCCCTTGATTATCTTTTCGTCCTCCCATGTGGCGCGGTAGACGACCGCGGCCGGCGTCTTTTCGGTGTAGACTCCGCCCTTCAATAATTCCTTGACCACGTCGCCTATCAGGTGCACGCTCAGGTAGAACGCCATCGTCGCCCCGTGCCTTGCCAGCTCGGCTATCGACTCGCGCTCTGGCACCGGCGTGCGGAGCTCCGCCCTCGTCACTATCAGGGTCTGTGTGATTCCCGGCAGCGTCAGCTCCAGGTTGAGGTCGGCCGCGGCCCCTAGTATCGCAGTCACGCCGGGCACCACCTTGCACTTTATGCCGTCCCTCTCGAGCTTGTCTATCTGCTCTCTGATTGTGCTGAAAAGCGCAGGGTCGCCGTCGTGGAACCTCACCGCGAGCTTGCCCTCCTTTGCAGAGTCGCGCAGTATCTGGTAGATCTTTTCCCTGTCGATTATTGCCGCGTCGTGCAGCTGCGCGTCTTTCCTTGCGTATTCCAGGTTCTTTGGGTTGAACAGCGAGCCGGAATAAATGATGACGTCTGCCTGCTCTACCAGCCTTTTCGCCTTGAGCGTGATGAGCTCGGGGTCGCCGGGCCCGGAGCCCACGAAATAGACGGTCTTAGCCTCGGTCATTTTTCTTTGCCACCATTATCGAAAAGTACTTTTCAGTAGGCCCCTTTTTGCCTAAAAGCTCGGATAATTTTTTCATTTCTAGTATCTCGCCCTCTTCAGACACGTCCTGCGCTATGGCAATATTTGCGCTGTCCGGGAACCCAGACTCGCCAAGCATCTCTATCACGCTGTCAAAGTAGCGCCCGTCCTTGAGGAAAATGACGGTGTCGCACGCGCTCGCGGTGCGCCTGACCCTGTCCATGTCATAGCACGCCGGCACGATGGCGACTGTCTCTTCGCCCTCTGCAAGGCTTATGCCGGCCCTTGCAGCAATGGCAAACATGGACGCGATTCCCGGCACGATTTCAACTTCTATATCCTTGTGGTTCTTTTTCAGCTCGCGGTGGACATAGATCCAGGTGCTGTAGAGCGCCGGGTCGCCCACCGTAAGGTACACGACTTTTTTCCCGGACCTGACTGCGTCCGCGATTTCGTCGGCGTTCCTCTTCCAGTAGTCCTTGAGCGACTCCCTGTCCTTGACCATGGGAAAGACGAGGCTGGCAGTCCTGGCCGATTTGTCAACATATTTTTCAACGACTGAAAGCGCGATGCTGGGCTTGCCCTCTCTGGCTGTCGGCGCGAATATTACCTCTGCGCTTTTTATCAGGTTCACGGCCCGCACCGTGAGAAGCTCCGGATCTCCGGGGCCGCACCCAACGCAGAAGAGTTTCATGAGTTGCTGCAAAATCTTACAGCAATTTAAGTTATGGGTAGAGTTGCTCGCCCGTGTACCGGTCGATGATCTTGATCGCCTTTGTCGGGCAGGTCGCGGCGGCCGCGTGTATCTTTTCATAGCTGGCGCAGGTCTCGCACTCGACCACCGCCTTTGGGTTCACCCTCTTGTTCTTTTCAACCACAAAGACCTTTGGCGCCAGCGTTTCGCAGCTGCCAAACGCCATGCAGAGCGAAGGCTCGACGGTTACGTGGAACCGGCCCTTGGGCGTGTCGAGGAAATAAGGGCCGTTGAAAAAGTCCACAACCACGTTTTCGTTCGCGACCTTCCACGACTCAGTGGGGCCGCTCCTGGTCTGCTCCGGCTCGTACGCGGGCTCGGGAAGCTCGTCAAACTGCATCCTGTCGTACTGCGACCTCTTTGTTTCGTCCGACAGCACTTCAAACGCGGCGTTTATCTTTTTGATCATTTCTTCGGCAAGCGCGGAGCTGTTCCTGTCGGGGTGGTATCTGCGCGCAAGCCCCCTGTACGAGTGCCTGATCTCCTTGTAGCTGGCCTTTTCCGAAACGCCGAAAACTGCATAGTAGCCCTTGCTGTCGGTCAAGACTGTGTATGGTAGATCGAATGAACTATTATGTCTTGTTCGGTTCTGTTAACTCTTCAGCTTTCGCGTACAAGTCAACTTGCTTGCAGCTACTCTGAGGATTATTGGATCATGCTCCAAGTTCCCCTTCATTGCTTCACCTGCAAGCCCTTTTGAACGCTTGAACCTTGAGCGCCCTTTGACGTGGTATGTCTGGCCGCTGATCAGGGTGAACGAGGGGGCAGAAGATGGTACGATCGAAGGAGCTACCAATATCCCGCTTGGGCAGCTCATAAGAAATGCTAGACAAGGAAAGTTAGACGGTTTGAAAGGAAAAACGATTTGCACTTATTGCAACGGCGGTTATCGTGGAAATATCGGAGCTGACGAGCTAGGCAAAAAGGGATTCAACGCCGTAACTATTGATGGCGGCTATGAAGCATGGAAAGCTGCCAACAAAAAAGACCAAGCTTTTAATGACTGAGAAGGGCGGTATCTGTCAAATGAAGATTGGCATTATAATCTCTCAAACCGATCCAGAAACCGTCTGGAACGCTCTACGATTCTCCAATACTGCCATTCTAGAAGGTCATGAAATCAAGATATTCCTTCTCGGTGCAGGAGTTGAAATCGAAAAAATAAAGAGCGAAAAGTTCAACATACAAGAACAATTGGATAAACTAAACCAGCTTGGCGGAACGATGCTTGCATGCGGCACTTGTATCAAATCAAGGAACATGCAATTTGAAGTCTGTCCAATATCTACGATGAAGGACATGCTCAAGCTGGTTGTCGAGTCAGACAAGGTGCTTACCTTCTAACTCCCTACCTTCAACAAAAACTCCCTTGATTCAACAGCAAAACGAAACTCCCGCTTTTGCAACAGAATTTATCGACTTTGATATCTATTATATCGCTAGCGATATTCCTGCATAATCCAAACCGAGTTCAGCTCGCGCTTGTTCAAAAAGAACAAACTTAAGAACAAGTGCTCATCAATGAAAAACGTATGGCAAAAGCCAAAGCCAAAAGCAAGGGAAAGAAGGGAAAGCAAGCCAAGCTCTCAAAGGGAAAGAAAAAGGGCGGAGTAAAGAAAAAGAAGGCGGCCAAGCGAAAGGGCGCCAAGAAAAAGAAGGCGGCCAAGCGAACAGCGCCAAGACCGCGGGTCACGCGCGTAGCGCCTGCTCCAGCGTTCACCGAAATCCCGGAGGAAATAACGCCGTCCGTGTCGGAAACGCCAGAAGAGCCGGTTATGGGAGCGACAGAGCCAATGGGTACTGGCGACAGCGGCTTTACCTCCAGCGACGACAGCAACAGATCGATGTAGGGTCAAAACACCTCCGCACCGGAAGAGTTGCACAGGAGCGACCATCTCAATCTAGAGGCTCTTTACATTTTTGACTGACACTATTGTTTAATATTTTCATAATCCATCACGCACAGAAATGGTGGAACAAAGTTCTATAAAATTCGTCGCAGGAGCACTTGCCCTGCTGTTGCTGGCCCCGATGGTGGCCGGCATGCAGGTGGCAGATGCGGCGGCAAAGGCTGGAATCATGGTCCCCCTATACACCTATCCTGGTGGAACGTGGGACACTGTAATAGAGACAAAGAACGATCATCCCGGCGTGCCCATCGTGGCCATTGTAAACCCGGCCAGCGGACCCGGTGGTTCGAGGGACTCTAACTATGTCTCTGGCATAGGAGAGCTAAAGGACGCCGGAGTAATCGTGCTCGGCTATGTTTCAACTGCCTACACCGGCAGGAGCCTCGACGCGGTCAGGGGCGACATCGACAGGTGGGGCAGCTGGTACGACATCGACGGCATATTCTTTGACGAGCAGACAAACTGGGCCGGAGGCGAGTGGTACTACACCCAGGCCAGCGACTATGCAGAGTCAAAGGGCTTGGACTTTACCGTGGGCAACCCGGGGGCAAACTCGCTTCCGTCGTACCTTTCCACGGTGGACGTGGTGCTCATCTACGAGAGCCCCGGCCTGCCGAACCTGAACAACTATGCCTCATGGAAGCAGTACGACAACGACCAGCTGGGCATGATACCGTTCTCGGTAGGCTCACTCCCGACAAGCTGGCTTGAGGACGCGACCGAGTTCATCGGCTGGGTCTACGTGACAAGCGATAGCCTGCCAAACCCGTGGGATTCGCTCCCAAGCTACTTTGACAACATGGCAGAGATGCTCGACGACGGCTCTGCACCGGCGCCGGACGAGCCCGAGTACGAGCTGACAGTCGAGTCGGTCGACCAGAGCGGCAGGGCAATCACCGGCATGTGGATGGAGGTAAAGGAGAACGGCGCGACGGTGGGCACCGGCTTTACGCCGCTCAGCGTGACGCTTGAAGAGTCGACGTACACAGTGTCTGCCGGCAGCTACCAGCAGATCATATTCGATCACTGGCAGGACGGCAGCGAGTTGAGTACGACGTCAGTGAACCTGTCGGCCGACTCTGAAGTGACGGCGCACTATGGCAACGGCGCGATAGCGCCGCTGTCAGTAGCTCTTAGCGCAAGCAGCATGACTGTATCAGCCGGCGCCAGCGTCACCTTTGGCGCCAGCATAAACGGCGGCGCCGCGCCGTACACGTGGTCGGTCAGCTTTGGCGACGGCACAACCTCGCCATCAACCTCGGCTTCCACCACTGCAAAGGCGTACAATGCGGCCGGGACCTACACCGCGGTGGCGACTGCCAGGGACTCTGCCGGCAGGACCGCTACTTCAAACCCGGTGTCAATCGCAGTGACGCAGAGCACGAGCACGCTGACAGTAAAGACCGTTGACGCGTCGGGCAGCCAGATAAACGGCTACTACACGACCCTATCACAGGCCGGCGCGCCGACAAGGACAGCATTCTCGCCTGCCTCGTTCACCCTGATCAGCGGCCAGACGTACCAGGTGGCCGTGTCTGACTTTGGCGGCTATGCGTTTGACCACTGGAACGACGGAAGCACCAACAGGCAAAAGACGGTCACCGGCGGTCAGGCTGTTGCTCTGACGGCGCACTACAAGACTACCGCGCCGGAAGAGGCCATCCTGACGGTAGAGTCGGTCGACCTTGACGGCGACGCGGTCGCCGGGCTCTGGACTGTTGTAAGGGAGGGCGGCGCGACGGTAAAGACCGGCTACACCCCGCTGGAATACGCCGGAGAAGCCGGCTCGACGTACGAAGTCTCGGTCGCAGACTATGGCGACTTTAGCTTTGACAGCTGGGAGGGCGGGGGCGCAAGCAGAACGACGCAGGTGACGCTGAGCGGCGACGCCACCCTCACTGCCAGGTACAGCACCGGATCAGAGCAGGTGACGCTGACCGTCAGGTCGGTGGGGCTTGACGGCTCGCCCATAGCAGGACTCTGGACCGTCATAAGCGGCTCCGGCTCTGCTACTGGCTTTACCCCGCTGCCGTTCACTGCCGACGCAGGATCGCAGTACACGGTGACGATGGGCGAGTACCAGAACTATGTCTTTGAGCGCTGGGACAATGGCAGCACGAGCAAGTCAAGAACCGTGACTCCGAACGGCAACATCGTGCTTACTGCATACTATCGGCAGTAAGCGTTTCCCCTCTTTTTATGCGAATGCCATTATATGGGCTTGATGCACCAAAGCGCATGAGCGATTTTCCAAAGGCCAACTTTGCAAGGCTTTTAAAATTCTTTGACACTAACACCGACGACATCGTCAGGCTTACCCGGGCTTTTGGGCTTGCCACCAAGGTCCACATGGGCCAGCTGTTGAACAAGACCGAGCAGTACATCAACCATCCCGTGAGGGTCGCCCTCATCCTGGTGGAAGAGCTCCAGCTGCGCGACGTCGAGCTCGCGTGCGCCGCCCTCCTGCACGACGCTTCAGGCGGAATAAAGGACGAAGAGCTGCAAGAGTACGGCGAGCGCGTCTACTCTATCGTGCGCGCCGCTGCGGCCCCGGCCAGCACCGAGGAGCAGTTTGCGGCGGTGTCCAAGGCGCCCAAGGACGTGAAATACATCAAGCTTGCCGAGCGGCTTGACAATGCCAGATCGATGAAGAGCCAGATGCTCCGGGACAGGATGATAAGGTTCAAGGACGAAACGCAAAAGTACGTCGTGCCGATCGCGACTGCGACCGACGACCGGCTGGCGTTCAAGCTGTCAGTCGCGCTCTACGAGCTCAAGTGACTAGCGGTGAACGCACCTGCCGTCCGGCCCAGCCTTGTGCTTGGCCCAGTGCTTGCCGCAGCCGATTATCTTGTGCTCCGTGCAGCCGCAGATGGGGCAGCGCTTTATCTTTTCTTCCACAGTATGGCGTAGTCCTGGCCGCTATTTGAGGTTACATGCCAGCTTATTATGGAATGTTGCACAGCTTTACCCATGAGCGAATCTCCAGAAGTAGAAGGAAACTACAACAACCCGAAGGGAAGGAGCAACCTCGAAAAGGGCGCAGAGCCGCCGCTTCAGAAAGCGGACCCGACAGAGCCAGTGCAGGTTGGTGCCGACAAGGCGAAAAAGCCGTCCAACCCAAAGATGCCGCCGTCAGGAAACCTGGAACACGCGGGGCAGACTGACAACACTAGAAGCGCCTAGCTGATGTCTCCGCCGCCCTTTGTCGACTCGACCTCCAGCTCCTGCAACTCTTTATCTAATTTGGAGTTGACCTTGGTGATCGGCTTGAGCGTCTCTTCGGTAAGGTCTTTCTTTTTTCCACACAATTTACAGGCAAGCAAAGTTATTGAATGTTCAGCACGCATATCATGAATAAAAAAAGATGGGGATATCGTGGGAATCAACCTCTCTAATATCCTGTCTGGTTCTCAGATTACTTCCTCTATCATCTCGACTGTCATCGCAG
>DASTTF010000132.1:0-2894 GCA_035760305.1 Nitrososphaera sp. | reverse complement strand
TCCAAACGTCCCTGCTTCGTAGTCAAAAATGAATTCTTTGATTGAAACGCCTGAAAACCCCGCGCCGGCGATTACACCCTGCAGGTCTGCCGCGTTGCCAAAGCGGTGGACGGTCGGCGTCCCTTCGGGCCGGATGTCCGGCACGTGGCGCACGACCTGCTCCATTATCGTGCTGAAGTACGGCACCCCTGTCGGCGTCCCGTGCACCGCCACCGCCAGCCTGCCGCCATTTTTCAAAAGCGCCCAGAGCCGGCGGAGAACGCCAACCGGGTCGGGGAAAAACATCAGGGCGTACTGGCACAATATCCTGTCGAATCTCGTGCCAAGGCCGATGTTCTCGGCGTCCATCTCGGCAAAGTGCCCGGAGGGGACGGACGACTTGGCGATGGCAAGGGCGCCCCTGGAAAAGTCGATCCCGACCAGAGTCCCTGAAGGCCCGAGGAGGCGCGCAGCCTGCATCGACACCGCGCCGGTGCCGCACGCGACGTCGAGCACAGAGTCGGCCGGCCTTATGCCGGCCGCCCTGACAAGCTCGGCCGTCGACCTGAAAGGGCCCCTGCCCTTGCTGGCCCAGTCGCTGTGGTAGCCGGGCGCGACGGCGTTCCAGTTCTGAATCGAGCTTATCTTGTACTTTACCGGGTCGTAGCCTGCGGCCATCGTTGTCATAAAGTTTTAATGCCTTTTTAATTCAATCGTAAAGCGTTGAAAGAGTTCCGGATACTGCAGAACTGCTCTATATGCGGGGAAGGCTTTGATTCCGAGTACAAGTTGTTGAAGCACAAGAGCAAGGTCCACGCGCAGCCGGAAAAGGCCGGCTGGATGGGAGGCGAAGAAGATTCGTGCAGCTGCGGCCATGCGCACCAAGACGGCTGAGCGGGCATTGGAAACGGACAAGATCTTTTTCATATACGTCGCCAAGAACAAGGAGTGGCAGCAGAGGCAGCAGGAGGACTGGGGCTACGTTTCGTCAATGGCGCGCTTTTTCAAGTGGTGGGCGCAGCACTATTTCGACGTCAAGATGCCGGTCGAAGCTGACATACTGCCCGTCATCACCGGCAAGATGTTCGACAGGATGTCTTTGGCGTACCTTGTCAGGGACCACTCTGAGCGCGGTGACTACACCTACCACTTTTACCTCGCGTACTTTAAGCCGTTCTGGACGGACTGCAACACCGAGGGGTACACCGCGCAGAACCTCGGGGTGGCGTGGTGGCAGAGGCCAGACGGCGAGGCTTCAGAGACCGAGCGCTACGCGTTCTACGCGGACGAGAACTGTCCGCGGGTGTCGCACGTCCTTGCGCACGAGCTCCTCCGGATGAAGGGCAAGACGAAAAAGGACTATTTCGGCAAGGTCCACGACCTCTGGGACAGACACGTCTACAAGCAAAAACCGTTCCTCTACTTTGACAGCCGCTTCAAGCGAGTGCGCAAGGAGGACTCGTACCGGTTTGTGACGCTCGACCCTGCGGAACTTTAATCAACCGCCTGCAAGCAACAGCTGCAGATTGTCGCTGGAAGTGCTGGCCAAGTCGGGCGCGATAGTATCGTCGGCCGGGGTCGCGCTCTTGGTCGCGTTCGTAGTCGTCCTGCTCGTGTTCCCCGTGGACAAGGAATGCGAAGGCGGCGAAAGATGCTCGTACACCTCGACCGCGCCGGAGCAGCTCGCGGCAATAGTCCAGCCCGCGTATCTCGCAGTTTCGCTCATGATAATCGCGGCCGGCGTGTTCATGGTGAGGTTTGGCAGGTGGAAAAGCAACAAAAAAACGGAAGGTGGCTCCTAGCTCACACCGGCGGGTTTTTTTTGCTCCACATGGTCGCGCTTTGTGTGCTCGTCGGCCTCCTGCTGCGTCAGAAAAGTCTTGCCGCAGACCGCACACCTGACCTGAGCAACGTTTGCCCTTGATGCCATTGTAATTGCTACGCTGACATGATATTTAACGAGTCCAAGAGCGCGTCTATAAATAGCAGAAATTCCCACATCCTCTCATTGGTGACATTCAGCAAGGCAGAGCGCGACTTTCTTGGCCGCAACGAAGCGTGCAGGCTGGCGACCTGCCACGACCGCGTCCCACACGTCGTGCCGGTGTCATACGTCTTTGAAAACGACACGTTCTACATTGCAACCGACTATGAAACGAGAAAATACGAAAACATAAAGGAGAACGACAGGGTGGCTCTGGCCGTGGACGTCTACAGTTCTGTCGGCAACAGGGCAGTATGCGTGCAGGGCAGGGCGGAGATAATCGAAAAGGGGAAGGAATTTGCGAGGCTCTACAAGGCGTTCCACCGGCGCTTTGAATGGGTGAGGCAGGACCCGTGGGAGGAAGGCGAAGCGCCGTTCCTGAAGGTGACTCCGACCGGCAAGGCCAGCTGGGGACTATGATGCCAATCAGGAAAAAGTTTGACGACGCGGCTGGCAAGGTGTGTGAAGCGATCCTGCCGATAAAGCACGATTACTATCTCGGCAAGGGGAAGGAGTTGGCCATATGCACGCTGTCGAGTATCGACCTGCTAAAAGAAATATCAAAGTCTGACGTCATGGACAAGGTTGCAATAGCCGGCCGGCTGCTTTCGGAAAACAGGGGCATCGACGCCATCATCAGGTTCGCGCTTGAACACCCTGATCTAAAGCGCATCGTTGTCTGCGGTAAAGAAGTCAGGGGGCACAGGGCAGGCCAGGCGCTGCTTGCCCTTGCCAGAAACGGAATCGACGGCAAAGGCAGGATAATAGGCGCCCTTGGACCCTACCCGACGCTAAAGTCGCCGGCAAAAGACGTCGACGCCTTCCGGCACCAGGTCGAAATCATAGACATGAGGGACACAGTCGACATTGAAAAGCTAGTAGCCTGAAGCCTGCCTGTCGCGATTGACCTTGTTCTTTTTCCTGTATTCTT
>DASTTF010000131.1:0-2143 GCA_035760305.1 Nitrososphaera sp. | reverse complement strand
TTCCGGTCGCGACAGGATTGAGCGTGAACCACGCGATGACCACTGACAGTATGCTAACGCCGATGCCGTACGCAAGGACGTTCTTTGGGGTGAGCCTGCCGGCAGGTATCGGCCGGTTGGCAGTCCTCTCCATTATCTTGTCAATGTCGCGGTCGTAATAGTGGTTGAGCGCGCTCGCGCCCATAGACGCCAGAGCGCCGGCCAGAGTGAGGAAGCCCAGCTGCCACGCCGTCACGTCCCACGCGACGTCCGGCGTAGAGTCAAACCTGCTTGCGGCCAGGAGCGAGGTAACGGCTGTTATCACAAGGACGACCACTATCCGTGGCTTTGAAACTTCGACATAATCGCGTGCGCCCACAGAGCTGCCTCGAAGACAGTCTGCTTTGCTTGCATTTAATTTATTCGTTCACGGGTCAGTAGACAAAATGTTTCAGGTTAGTCACCTGCAGCTTGAAAAATGTCATCATCTTGCGCCTGAGGATGGCGTGCTCGCCGCCTGACAGGCCGCACCTGCACGCGCCCCTGTCGATCGAGTGTGCCTCCGCGATGGCGCAGAGCCGGGCTATCCTGTCCCGCGCCTGCCCAAAGTCATAGTGCTCGATCCTGTGGGTGTGCTCCAGCATGTCCAACAGGTTGACGGTCGTGAGCCACGCGTCCCACACGCTATCGCTCTCGCTCACTTCGAAGAGGTCCGCTACAGACACGGCTATCGCACACATTGCAGGGCTTTAAGATGCCATATCAACTATTTTAGATTCGCAATCAGCTTTGTACCAGCCGTGCCGCCTCGGCCACTTCGGAGACGTTCCGATACTGGCGCTCTTGAAGCTTTTGCACGAGCGGCAGCACCTCGTTGCGCTCGGGCCTGCTTGACTGCTCGACAAAGCTGACTATAGCGCCCCTGCCGGCGGGGAAGTTAAAGTCCTTCAGGACCTGCCCGAGGGCTGCTGCCTGCGGAAAGTCGCTCACTGTCTTGTCTCTATGCTCGCCTTCCACTCTGTCCTGCTTCCGCAGGGCTCTCTGCGTCTGCTCGGCGTTGTATTCGGTCGGGATCTGATCGCGGTTCTCCCTTTCTGGCATGAGAAAAAAGTGTCCAGCATTTCTTTTAACGGTTGCAGAACAGGCTAAAAGCCATGTGGGCGTAATAGTAAGGTGGGAGACTTTAGGGGAGCCGAAGTTTACACGCTTGAAGGCAAAAGGGTCGGAAGGATAAAGGAGATCAATTCTAATTATTTTACGGCGCTAAAGCGCGGCATTGTGACGGACGAAGAGTTCAGGATTCCAATGTCCGCGATTTCCGCCGTTGAAAACGAGGGCAACGCCACCGTCGTCAGGCTCAGCCTGAAGGAAGACCAGGTAAAGCACGGCCGCGAGTTTGCAGAGGGCAAGCCCAATTCGGAATTTGCAAGCGGGGCTGCCGAGTCAGAGCCAAAGATACCAGTGGAAAAGCAGGTGATCCATTACGAATCGCCCCACCCTGTTGAAGCGGGCGTGGCTGCAGAGCGGCCGCTTGCCATTTCGGAATATTTATGCGACATGTGCGCGGAAAAATTCGGCAGCCCTTCAGAATTGCAGGAGTACAGGGCCGCGCGGCACAAGGCGCCAACCGGCATTTGAAAAAGCTAGAAACGATTAAGTATGACAAACAAACCCAAATACTCGTAACATGACTGACTGGGACCTTCTGACCCCCGGGATAGGTCTTACTTCCTTGGGGATTGTCGGCGTCGGAATTTCTCTTGCAGGCATTGCCAAGACCTTTATCGACGGCATGCACGCCGTTTCGCTTTTGACGATGTTTATCGGCATGATCTTCCTTGCGTCGGGGCTTTTCAAGGACGGCTTCCCGTCGACCGGCAAGGCAAAGTCTGCCACCTTTATCACGCTCGGGTTCCTTGTCACCTTTGGCTTTGCCGGCGCGGTCACGGTCAGCGCGCAGGTCCCGAGCATTTACGCCTACATCGGCCTCATGTTGATAATCTCGATCCCGGCCACAGTCCTTGCAATCGCCTCTTTCAGGCAGGTTCCCTACCTCAAGGCGCTGGCCATAATTTTCGTTTCCGCCGCAGTAGTCGGCGGCTCTACGTTCTATGCGTTCGGGCTGGTGACTCCCCGGCCGACTGCGCCCGAGGAAGAGCCGGCT
>DASTTF010000130.1:0-4802 GCA_035760305.1 Nitrososphaera sp. | reverse complement strand
TGGAAGACCCAGATAGGGATTTGGAAAGGCAGTACGAGAAAAAGAAGGTAGAAGAGGGAGCCAGCTAATAGCTCTCACAGATCTTTATTTTTATACAGCCGCAGTAAAAGGCAATTCCCCTGTTTGTGTCGCATATACGTTAGTTCGTACGGTATGGCTTGTTGAAAAGTGCGTAGAGCGTCAATACGCTAATGAAGAGCTTATTTCTGACAAGTTATGGATTGCTGATATCTATTTTCATCGGTTAGTTAGTTTTGTCCCTATCACATAGACATTGAGCTCATAAGGAATTGTAGTTATCTCAAACCCAGATTCTCTTAATATCGAGAGCACTGCTGCAAGGTTGTCCCCATGGACTTCTACAACTATTTTCCTCAACTCCCTTAATACTCTTGAAGCACCCATCAGGGCCATTACTTCTGCGCCTTCAATATCCATTTTCAAGACGTTAACTCTGCTGTAATCTGCAAGAATATTGTCAAGAGTGTCGCATTGAACCAATATGGAATTCTTTTTGTCAAAAGAAATGCAGATACTAGAGTTTCCAGCCATCTTTATGCCATCTTCGGTATGCCTTTCATACATCATCACATCATGTCTTTTATCTGCCACTGCCTTGTTTACTGTAATAATGGCATCATCACCGCTATCCAAGCCATTACATTTGATATTTTTCAAAAGAGCTGAATAGGTTTCAGGATGTGCTTCAATTGCAACCACTTTGACGTCGTTATCCTTATTCTCGATGGCGGTCTTTAGAGAATAATATCCCACATTTGCTCCAGCGTCAACAAAGGTCTCTCCTTTGTTCATTTGCAGATGTGGTTGAATTTTTTCTTCCCTTGGCGTGAACAATAGATGAAAGTCATCAGTTCCTTCCCTGATGTACGCCTTTAATCCATTTTGACTGCAAAATCCAGAAGCAGAAGGTATGTTCTCCATTATAGTCATGCTAGTTATTTCACTAGTAAGTATTTGTTTGCCTTCTGAATGCGGCACAAAATCATCTGGAAATGGGGGGAATACTATTTTTACTGCGGCTCTATGGTCGCCGGTGGCTTGCTCGACACTGCGTACGTGACCCACGTCGCCCCTTCAACTTCATTGGTTATCCTGTTGCTTATCCTCTCGATCAGCTCGTAGGGCAGGCGCGACCAGTCCGCGGTCATCGCGTCTACCGACTCGACGACCCTCACCATGACAATGTTGCCGTAGACCCGCTCGTCGCCCAGCACGCCGACAGCTCTGTCGTCGCCGACCGCGGCATAAGCCTGCCACACCCTGTCGTACCAGCCGGCCGCCTTTAATTCATCTTCCACGATCTTGCTTGCGTGCTTGCAGATCCGGGTCTTTTCCGGCGTAATGTTGCCGATTATCCTGACAGCCAATCCCGGCCCGGGGAACGGGTGCCTCTTTAGCAGTGCGTCCGGCACGCCCAGCAATTTCGCAGCCCTCCTCACCTCATCCTTGTACAGGTACCGCAACGGCTCGATCACCTTGAGTTTGAGCCACTTTGGCAGGCCGCCAACGTTGTGGTGCGTCTTGATGACAGCCGCAGGCCCCTTTGAAACGCCGCTTTCAATGACGTCAGGGTAGAGCGTGCCCTGCGCAAGCCACTGAAAGGGGCCGCTCTTCTTGACCACGTCGACAAACACGTTGGCAAACTCTTCGCCGATTATCTTGCGCTTTTTCTCCGGGTCTGCCACGCCTTTCAGCTTGCCGAGGAACTGCTTTTCCGCGTTGACGTAAATGAGATCAATGTCCATCTGATCCTTGAACAGCTTCACTACGTCTTTCTCCTCGTCCTGCCTGAGCAGACCGTGGTTGATGAACACGCAGCGCAGCTGGTCGCCTATCGCCCTGTGCATAAGCGCGGCCACAACAGTCGAGTCGATGCCTCCGCTGACGGCCGCCAGCACCTTCTCCTTGTCCACCTGCTTGCGTATGTCCTTGATGGTGGACTCGATAAAGCTCTCCATGTCCCACTCCGGTTTTGCCCCGCTTATCTCCTGCGCAAAGTTCTTCAGGATCTGCACGCCCCGCTCGGTGTGAACCACCTCCGGGTGGAACTGGATGCCGTAGAACTGCCGATCCTTGTTGCCGATGGCGGCAGAGCGCGAATTTTCAGTGTGCGCAAGGACCTTGAAGCCTTCAGGCAATTTCTCTGCGGCGTCGCCGTGGCTCATCCAGCAGTTGATGCCCTGACCAAGATTCTTGAACAGGTCCGCCCCGTCGTCGATCACAAGCCCTGCTCTGCCGTATTCGCGGCTGCTGGCCCTCTTTACCTTGCCGCCGAAATTGTCAACCAGCACCTGGTGGCCGTAGCAGATCCCCAGAATGGGCCTGCCCATCTGGAATACCTGCCTGTCAGGCTTGGGCGCGTCCTTTGCATAGACGCTCGCCGGCCCCCCGGAAAAAATGATGCCCTTTGGGTCGATCTCCCTGATCACCTTGGCCGGCGTGTTGTACGGCAGCAGCTCGCAGTAGACGTTGGCTTCGCGGATGCGCCGGCAGATAAGGTGGCTGTACTGCGATCCAAAATCAAGAACCACGATCTTGTCCATCTGTTTACCCGCTCTTTTCCAGCATCCTCGTGAACACCCACGCAGAAGTGTTGAATATCTCCTGCAGGCGGTCCTTGTCGCGGTAGTTGTTTATCACGACGCGCTTTATCGTGCCGTTGTCCTCTTCGACCTTGTAGTTGAGGGCGTCGGACTCCTTGATCCCCTGGCTGGCGTCCTTGCCCTTCATGCCATCCAGTATCCTGCCAATGAAGAACGACCGGAAGGGGGGCGTGTTGGAATTGAGGCTGACGCCGGGCGCCGGCACCAGCACGACCGCGCCTGGCGACACCTCGGCGTTTGCAAGCAAGAAATCGTCCTTGGCGCGCTTTAATGGCCTGACATCCCCGTCAGACGACCTTAGCGTCTGTGCAGGCTGCTGTCTTGCTGCTGGCGGCGCCGGCCGGGCCGCCTGAACCTGCGCGGTAGCGGCCCCTGCAGCAAAGCCGATGCTGGCCGCTGCCTTAAAGCTGCCCTGCTTCAATAAATTATCAATAATGGTGAGGGTCGTGCGCAAGCGCTCGACCTCTTCCTGCTTGTCCGATATCTGCTTCATTAGCCACTCGCGTATTTCGGCGGCGCGCCTGATGTCGTCCTCAGAATAGCCTGACATGAGCAAGCCATCTAAAACATAGAACATATAATAGCTTTTACCGCTTGCGGCGCTTGTTTATCATGAGCAGTATGACTGCGGCGCCTCCCCACAGGAACAGCGCTTCCAAGCGGAACTGGTAGAACCATGCTACGCCACCTAACACGGCCATGGCCATGCCAATGAGGCCTTTAACTTGCCTGCTCTTTAAATTCATGTCCTGGCGGCAACGAATCCCTTGATAGGCCTCTTTGCCGTGTCCGCAAGCTGGGAGCGGGACTGCTTTGCGAGCATCTCAAGCAGGCGCTTGCCGGCCTCCATCTTTTGCTTTTTCAGCTCGGCGTCCTTGACCTTTTTCTTCGAGTATTTGCCGATTCTGTTTCCAAAGTCCATGCCTACAAGCACTATTTTTTTGGCTCCAAACTCTTCCGCCAGGAACACGCCCCTGTCGCCGTCGGTGAACCCGCCAAAGTTATGCACGTTTTCAACGGGCATTACCTGCGTGGAACCTATGAGCTTTTTGAATTTCGGGACCAGCTTTTTGAGCACGGCAGTGTTGTCGCCGTGGGCGTGCACCACCATTATCGCGCCGGCCTTCTCTGCCTTTTGGAGCGCCCTCGGATTGCCGTCGAGATCGGTCACGACAATATCTGCTTTAACCTTGTTTTCAATCAAATACTGCACTGCGCCGTCCGCCGCTATCTTTACAAATTTCTTGTTCTTTTTGATGAATTTCAGCGCCTTTTCGTCTTCCAGGCTCGGGCCCGCGCCTATAACAATGACGTTCTTGCCCTTGATCTTTTTCTGAAGGACCTTTGAGTCAAGCGCCTTCTTTTTTATCATCTCTGATAGGATCTCGGCAGCTTCCTGATCCTTTTCAGAGTTGTATCCAAATTCTGAGCGGATTCCCTGATAATACGGGAACCAGTCGGCGAACTTCACGAGAGAGGGTGCGTGGGTGTTGCTATTAATATCTTCTGTCGTGGAGGCGGATTATCTTTAATTAAGCGGCGCAATCACCGAAATCATGGTCATGCCAAAAGGAGGCTACCGTTGAAAAGGACCTCTCCGCGCCAGAAAATAGAGCTCCAGCACAAGGCGCTGGTCTTTATGGCGAGCATGATCGCCAAGGCGTTTTTGATGGCGTTGGCTTCAAGCCATGTCTTTTGCGGTAGCATCGACCCGGCTGTCGTTTTCATGCAGTGTGGCGCCAACGCGGCATTCATGGGCGGAAGCGTGGCGGCAGTGGCGCTCATGGGCATTTTCTTTGGCAACTATATCGTCCGACTAAAGTCGTTCAACGACATATTCCCGCAGGTCATGAGGACTGACTTTATCGTAACGGCCATGTACCTTGGCGTGGCGTTTATCGCTCCAGAGTCGATTGCGACCAGAGTCATGATGTGGCTGCTCGGGATGTGGATAATCGGCATGGTCCTTGCGCCTTTCAGCAAGGAGAGGACCCTGTTCAAAAAGATCACAGAGTACGGATCGATTGCAGCCCTTGGCGGGTTTATCGCCATGCAAGTCATTCCAATTCCTGCCCTTGAAGGGTACGACTCTTCATCGGGGCTTGGCATGATTCTATCTAGTATCTTGGCGACATTTGGCGGCGGCAGAACCAAGTAACCATTAATAACAGTAGACCA